>NZ_JAWOWA010000010.1:0-183264 GCF_033340195.1 Vibrio sp. 1457 | reverse complement strand
TGCTGGCCAATCATTCAGACCAAGTGGTTGAATTTTCCGTTGGGCACCGACACTTTTCGGAAGTGGGTAACCGTTCTGTTGCAGAAGGAACAATGGATGCTTGGTTGGATGAAATCTGTTTAGCAATGGCAGCGAGAGATTGGCGCTGCGTAGAGCTGATGACCATCATGGATGAGTCGTTAGTTTCTATAAAGACGCCGTTTAATGTTGCGCTAGTCGAGTTCGTTAACGGTGTATTTAGCAATTCATCAGCGTTACCAGAGTTATTGCAAACTGTGATGGAGAAATCCTCCCCGCAATACTTAGAATCAACCAGAGTGCCATATGTACACTCTTTGTTTATTCCATTTGTGAATGTGTTTGTTGCCATTATCGATGGCGATGAGTCACATTATCAAGAAGCACTGAGAGATGCGTTAGAGGCGCATTATCAGTTCTACATGAATGAAGATGTTCGCTATTCGCCAAAAGGAAATGTTTCTCTGAAACTGATTGGTCTTGCTGCATTGGCATACGATAAGTATGGCTGGACAATTCCAGAAACCGCATATTTGCCGAAATGGCTCGTTTACGGTGAACAGGATCTTTGTTCTAAATAAATCATTAATAGAACACCTTATGTAGTGTCTGCAGCAATGCCGTTCGGCAGCACCTCGAGCAAACATGTTGCACCTTATCCTGCCATTTAGCTGCGAAGAGTTGAAAGAACTCCAACACACGTTTGCCACGGAAAAGGGCATTTGGTTTGGTAACCCGCAAGTCACGGCACATCCAAATCAATCGATTGTTGAATGGTATATTGGTGACTACCTGCTCAATCTTGGTGATGACGAATTAAGGTCGTTTTTCAATCAGTTACTCGGTAAGAAGGCATAAACTTATCAATATGCGAGCTTACTAACACGCCATACGCGACACTTCATGTATTCTTAATTGAAGCGAAGAAGAGGATTTATCAATGTCAAAAAGCTCCAAACTTCACAATGAAGACAAACTGGTTAAGAAGGCACTAGAGATTGGTGGGAAGATGGCGAAGCTACAAGGCTTTGACCTTCCTCAGTCACCACAACCTCTAAGAGTAAAAGCGATTTACCTATTCTTGGTTGATGCCAAACAGATCACCCCATTACCGGAAAGCAAGCTAGACGGCGCAAGCATCAAACACCGACTGGCAGTCTGGATACACAGTGCATTGCCAGACAACGACCCTCTAAAGTAGAAAACCTCATAAGTCATATAGGTCATTAATTAACAAGGCGAGCCAAATGGTTCGCCTTGTTTGATCTTGGCGAGTGCACCGAGGTCTTCTAATGTTTCGTTATCATTGATTTACAAAACAGCATCAAAAGGGCTAAAGATAAAGCCAGAGAAGCGCTACAATGCTCGCGTTGCAAGAGTGCAACCAAGAATACTCATTTACAGAAGCCTTGAAGTAACCATACATGTCTAAAGATTTCGAATTCACTACAGAATACACACTCGACAAGCCATTTTTTGCTGAGTGTTATGATCAAACTAGCCAGCCAGTTAAGTTCCCGCAAGCGTATTTGAAAGGGATCCTCTTTCTAATTTTTGGTGTGGTTTTATTGGAGTTTGAACTGCTACCTAACGGTTACGTCGGTTGGTTCTTTATCGTATTGAGTGTGATTGAAGCGTGCAGCGTTTACTTCAAAAGAACTTGGTGGCTGTGGCGTCAAACCATCAGCTCAAGCCGCGGCAGTAAAGTGGTGTTTGAAGTGAATGCAGATGGCGTGCGCTACAAAAGCGGTAAAGTTGACCGCAGCCTCGCTTGGAATGAAATCGACCAACTCGAACAAACTGATTTGGGCTTTATCCTTCACCTTGGTAAACAACGCCAATACATCAGCAAATCTTGCTTAAACGAAGAAGTGATCGCGTTTATGGTAGAGCAGCACGCGGCATCAAAAGCGAGCTAACCAGCTCATATCAAGCTGGAATGAGCGTTCTAAAAAGTAGGTGATATATGATCGAACATTGTAGCAAGTATATCGTCGATTCTGAATCAATTGGGTTTGATGTAGAAAGCTAATAAGGCTTAGAGGTTTCTCTTTCGGACATACTGCTTCGGTGTCATGCGCGCAATCTGCTTACACTCTCTAGTCATGTGTGCTTGATCGGAAAAGCCTTGCTCCAGCGCCAATTCCGATAAAGTAAGATCGGGTTGCGCTCGGAGTTGCTCTAAAGTGTGCTTCACTCGTTTAATGCGTTGGTAATGTTTAGGAGTAATCCCCAACCATTTCTGAAAATTGCGCTCTCTCTGGCGCTGACTGATGGTCCCTGTAGGTTGTTCAATAATGTGGCCGACATACTGCGGTTCATATTCCTCAATCAGTGTTTGAACCCAGCGATATAACGTAGAAATCCTTGCATATGGCGAACGAGCTGTTTGCAGAGACTCAAATGTTGCTAGTGCAGAAGAAGCCAAAGGGTGGTCGTCTTGAATCCGCAATAGCTGTTCTAGACGTTTACCAAATAGTTGATAACCAACAGCAGGATGAAAGCGTACGCCAGTCATCACCGCGCCTGGCGGTAGGCAGACCTGATGTGCCAGAATGCTTATAGGCAGTAGGACAACCCCCGGCGTCTGCCACTCACCATCTATTTGTACTTCATTCTGTAAAATGAGTACCACACCTGTACCAGCATCACTGAGTAATTGTTTACGTACGGTTTGCGTCGTATCAGGTTTGACGGATGCTGACCAAATGGCTTGAACATAGCCAGCTAAAGCCTTTTGAGGTTTTAAAATATCAAATTCTAAGTTCAAATGAATCATCCTATTTAACCTCAACTTAAATGAGAAAGTGATACACATGTACTTTTCATCCTATTAAGTTGAGGTATAAGCAGTGGCTTACAAGTAAGAACCGTCAAATAGAATTATCGAGGTTTATAGACTCCAACCTTTGGCTTAAATGCCTTAACTATTCGGTTCCAACTATTGATCGCGTTGATCGCAATTGTTAGGTTGACCATAGCTTCTTCTCCAAAGGTATTCAAGGTCAGCTGATAGCTATCATCATCTACTGGTAGGCCAGCAGTTAGTAATTCAGCCCAACCTAGTGCAACGTGTTCTGCATCGCTGTAGAATGGCATATCTTTCCATGCACTAAGCCCCCATATGCGTTCCGGCTTTTCACCTAACTTAAGCGCATCTTTACTATGCATGTCGATACAAAATGCACATTGATTGATTTGCGATATGCGTAACTTAACCAGTTCCCATATGATCATGTTCATAGTTTCTGATTGGCTAAATTGTTCATGGAAGTAAGCTTCCTGAGCGTATAGGATTTCTATTGCTTTTGGCGCTACTTCAATATAGTTGAGTCGTTTTTTCATGGCCATTCTCCTCTGTTTTTTACATAGTAAAAAACGCTCTTAGCAAAAGATTGAAGATTTTCGACATGCACTCAATAAAGTTAGATAAAAGAGTGAACGACGAAAGCGAAAAGTGTACCTATTGGAAACCAAGAAAACTTATGCCAATTAACAAAGTATTGCTCTAAATAATGGACTTAAGGTTGGCGTCTATTTTTACTCCACCACCTTCCGTAAACGAGCAAAAGGTGCTGAGTTACCTATATACACACCAGCCGCAACGATAAAGACGCCTAAAACATTTTCCCATTGAGCCTGCTCACCAGAAATGAACGAAATCAGTAGAGTGAATACCGGCATAATATTAAATAATGGAGACATCTTATCTGGACCAAGAACGATAGCGCCTTTCATCCAAAAGTAATAAGCAATCAAAGTTCCAAACAGGCTCATGTAAGCTATTAATGCTAGGTCTTTAAATGTTATGGCATTTAAGCTACGGCTAAAGTCGCCGTGGTACATCGCTATAGCGACCATTTGAATGGCACCAATACTTAACACCCAACGTAACTGCTGAGTTACTGGGATATGAGATGTTAAACGCTTCGCTAGAATTGTGTATAAACACCCACTAATTAAAGCAAATAACATGTATAGATAACCAATATTACTATTGCTGCTAATAGAATGAATATTTCCCCCTGTAATGACGATTACCACTCCACAAAAACTGATTAGTGCACCTAAAATAGTTTTAACCGAAATGGAAGTCTTGAGAATAACGCCCGACAACAAGATAGTGACAAGTGGTAGGTTTGCCTGAACAACCGCTGCGTTAACTGGGGTAGTAAATCTCATTGCAGAGAAAATAGAGAAGTTTTGGATAGTTACACCCACGGTTGCTATAACAAACAACGACAACATACTTTTTCGTGTGAGTTTGGCTCCATATGGAGAGCGTTTAGTACCTCTTATCAGTAAGAGTATTAAAGCTGCAACGGAAAATCGTAACGTCGCTGAATCCAAAGGAGAGACATCGCTATTAATAGCCTTTATTACGTTAAAGTTACTAGACCAAAAAAAGATAGCGACAACAACACCGCACCAAATTGATAAATGCTTAGACATAGATCTTCCTGATAAAAATTAACTTGACGCGATAATGCTATATATTTCATATTTGATTTTTAATAGCCAAATTTAAGAGGGTTAATCCCAAATATGGAACGTCACTCTTTGGATGACCTTTTGTTATTCGTTTCTGTTGCTCGCTATCAAAGCCTAACACAAGGATCTGAGCGTCTTAATGTCCCGTTAGCCACGCTAAGCCGGAAGTTAAAAAGGCTGGAAACAAACTTAAATTGCAGACTATTTAACCGCAGTGCACACCACTTTGCGTTAACAACTGATGGCGAAAAATATTATCAACTCTGTGAGCCGTTACTTCTTAGCTTAAATAATGTGACATCGAGAATTGCGACTGAGCGTCAGTCTTTAAGCGGAACGATCAAAATATCAGCGCCAATTAACATGACACAGATGTGGTTAAAGCGGTGCGTTTATGAATTTGCAGAGCAACATCCGAAGATATGTATCGATTTAGATGTACAGAATGAAAAAATCAATCTTGTATCTAACCGTGTCGATGTTAGTTTTCGTCTTGGTGATCTTATTGAACAAGACTGGATTGCTCAGAAATTATGGTCGATTCCATTTGCGCTTTGTGCATCACGAAGCTATTTAGAACAACACCAACCGATTACCCATCCAGAACAACTTGTTCATCATCGCCTAATTACGGTAAACAACGACAGCCAATGGAAATTAGTTAATCAAATCACCAATGAAACATTTGATCGTCCGCTAAAGTTTCAATTCACTTCAAATGATGTACTACTAGTTAGAGACGCCGTCATCCATGGTTTAGGAATTGCTTGGATTCCAACCTATTACTTTCATGAGCTAAATCATGATCAACATAACCTGCTGCCTTTGTTGCCAGAATGGCAATGCTCGGGTAAAGAAGTATTCATTATGTATCGAGACCGCGATAAAAGGCCTGCAAGAGTTGATGCATTTATTGAACATGTCTTAAATTGGAAAAATCGCATTCAAATGTTTGCTTGAAAGAGGTTTATCACATTGTGCTGTGCCGGTAACCTCAAGTGAAGCTTCATGACTCTGCTTCAATTGAGTTCATTTATTTAACCTCTAAAAGAATCATGAATACATAGGCAGTTAATAGGATTCGAGTTTACAAGTGATTCGGTCAGCTAAAACTCAAGCTAAGTAGAAAGTATTTGCAGTTGTATTTGCCTCTGAAAATCGTTTAGAGCTTTCTCATCCGCGAAGTTCTATAAGAAATTATTAAGGATATATTTGTGTGCGATTTCGTGAAAAAAATTATTGTAGGTTTACTTTTCAGTGCTTCGTCTTTTGCTTCCTTAAGTCAATATGTTCCAGCAATGAATGATAAGAACGGTTATGTAGAACCATTTCAGATGTTTGATAATGTCTATTATGTAGGAGACAAGTGGGTCTCATCATATGCCATTGCTACAGAAGACGGACTTGTTATCATTGATACGCTTGACTTCCCTTACTCTGAGTGGATACCTATCAACCTAGAGAAGCTAGGGCTAAAAGATAAGCCAATAACGCACATATTGGTAACTCATGGGCATTCTGACCACGTTGGGGGCGCCCAGTTACTTCAAGAGAAGTATGGTTCCAAAGTCGTGATGACCAAAAGCGCTCATGAACTATCTATACAGCAATCAAACAAAAGCGAAGGTGAGAACAAGTTCCTTCCTCCAAATTTAGACATAGAGATAAAAAGCGATAGCTCTATGGTTATTGGTGGACATGAGTTTAAGTTCTATCTCACACCTGGCCACACGGAAGGTGATTATTCCTTAGACTTCGCTGTTGAAGATAATGGCGAACAATATCGTGCTTTTATCGTTGGTGGGCATAGCGTAAGTAGCAATGATCCAGAAGTTATTGGCCAGTTCCTGACTAGCATGGAGAAAATTAGAAAAATTTCACTACAGGCACCTATTGTGAACGTTAACCTTTCGAACCATCCACATAAAAATTTCCTTTTTGAAAATAGGAAGAAGCTCGGCACAAGCGGTAACCCGTTTATCAGTGAGGCAAACTTCTTCATGTTCCTTAAGCAACAAGAAGATTTAGCTAAGGGAAAACTAGAAGAACTATAATACCATGGTATACGAGCAGCCTTCGTTATTAGGTTAGAGGTTTACTCTTGAGTTATAGCTAAGGCTTTAATAAGTTGCTCAATCAAGATTCGACACTGGTGGCAGCTATATTGTTTGTCGGTTCTAGTGACAAAGGCGCCGCGCGTAAACATTCGTATTGTGTGCCTTAAACATTTGCAAGGCGTTACGTGCTTTCTGGAAAAGTCTCAAAATAGCGTACAATTAGCGTTTTGACACAGCGGAAATCATCATGGCCAAAACTGTTCAGCAGCAAATCGGAAACATTGCTCTAGTCGTTGAAAATTACGACGATGCTATCGAATTCTATACTCAAAAACTTCAATTCACTCTGGTTGAAGATACCAACCTAGGTTGTGGTAAACGCTGGGTTCAAGTTTCTCCTCCAAACTCCAATGGTACAAACCTACTTTTAGCTCAAGCGAGTACACCGGAGCAAACGCATGCAGTAGGAAATCAAACAGGTGGTCGTGTTTTCCTGTTTCTGCAAACTAATGATTTTTGGCGTGACTACGAGTTGATGAAGAAAAATGGTATTGTATTTAATGAAGAGCCTCGTGTGGAAGAATACGGGACAGTGGTGGTGTTCCAAGATCTCTATGGTAATAAGTGGGACTTACTGCAACTGAACTGAGAAACTACACAGCACCTGCATAACATAGTGTTCATGAGGAGTTTCCAACAAGCTTTTAAGGCTCTGAGATATTAGTGCTAATTCAAAGGTTCTCAGAAGTCACTGTATTTCTAAATCACTTTTGTGCAAACAATAACTAGCCATCATTCCTTCTCGATGTATCAACAAATGTTAGGGCGGCACACCAAAAACAAAGGCGAACCAATCGGTTCGCCTTTGTTTATTTAGATTCTACAAAAATTAATCTTCGTAGTTATCGATGCTTGGGCATGAACAGATTAGGTTACGGTCACCGTATACGTTATCTACGCGATTTACCGTTGGCCAGTACTTCCAAGATTTGGTCGCTTTAGACGGGAAGCAGCCAATCTCGCGAGAGTAAGGGCGGTCCCAATCTTCAGCTGAAAGATCAACTTGTGTGTGTGGCGCGTTAACAAGTGGGTTGTTATCCAGTGGCCATTCACCGTTTTTCACTTTCTCCATTTCTTCGCGGATAGCGATCATCGCATCACAGAAGCGGTCTAGCTCTTCTAGATCTTCCGATTCCGTTGGCTCAACCATTAGCGTGCCCGCTACAGGGAACGACATAGTTGGTGCGTGGAAACCGTAGTCCATTAGACGCTTCGCGATGTCTTCTTCGCTGATACCTGTTTCTTCTTTCAGCGGACGAATGTCGATAATACATTCGTGCGCTACGCGGCCATTTTTGCCACGGTAAAGAACAGGGTAGTGTTGGCGAAGTGTTTCCATCACGTAGTTTGCGTTCAGAATTGCTACTTTTGTAGCATCTGTTAGGCCAGCTTCACCCATCATTGCGATGTAAGCCCAAGAGATAGGCAGGATAGAAGCGCTACCCATATCTGCTGCTGATACTGCGAAATCTGCGCCTTCTACACCGTCTTCAATATGCCCTGGTAAGAAAGGAGCTAGGTGAGATTTCACACCGATAGGACCCATACCCGGACCGCCACCACCGTGCGGGATGCAGAAGGTTTTGTGTAGGTTTAGGTGAGAAACGTCTGAACCGATGAAGCCTGGTGATGTTAGACCAACCTGCGCGTTCATGTTAGCGCCGTCTAGGTAAACCTGACCACCAGCGGCATGAACCATTTCACACACTTCTTTCACTTTCTCTTCGTAAACGCCGTGCGTAGAAGGGTAAGTGATCATAATGCTTGATAGGTTGTCTTTGTGTTTCTCGATTTTCGCTGCTAGGTCGTCGATGTCGATGTTGCCTTCTTCATCACACTTAACCACAACCACTTTCATTGACACCATAGATGCTGTTGCAGGGTTAGTACCGTGCGCAGAGCTTGGGATCAAACATACGTTGCGGTGACCTTCGCCACGGCTTTCGTGGTAGCGTTGAATCGCGATAAGACCTGCGTACTCACCCGATGCACCAGAGTTTGGTTGTAGTGAGAATGCGTCATAGCCAGTGATTTCACATAGCTTTTCTTTAAGATCTTTTGCGAGTGCTGCGTAACCAGCTGCTTGTTCTGCTGGTGCGAACGGGTGGATCGAACCAAACTCAGGCCAAGTTACTGGAATCATCTCCGCTGCTGCGTTCAGCTTCATCGTACAGCTGCCCAGTGGGATCATGCCGTGCGTGAGTGAGAAGTCTTTGTTCTCTAGCTGTTTTAGGTAACGCATCATCTGTGTTTCGCTGTGGTGCGTGTTAAACACAGGGTGTGTTAGATATTCTGTTGTGCGGCGCAATGCTTCTGGAATGGCTGCAAACTCGTTGCCTGCGATTTCAGTTGATAGTGCTGCGACTTCTTCTTTCACACCGAATACTGCGAATAGGGCTTCTACATCTGCCACGGTTGTGGTTTCGTCGAAACTCACACCTAGCTGAGTACCCAACTTACGTAGGTTGATGTCTGCGGCTAGTGCTTTCGCGTATAGGTCTTCAGTTTGTGCACCTGTGTTGATAGTGATGGTGTCGAAGAAGCTGTTGTGAGCAAGCTCGAAGCCGCCTTTAGTTAGGCCAGCGGCTAGGATGGCTGTCATGTGGTGCGTACGACGAGCAATCGTGCGTAGACCTTCTGCGCCGTGGTAAACCGCGTAGAAAGACGCCATGTTCGCTAGCAGTGCTTGAGCAGTACAGATGTTTGATGTCGCTTTTTCACGACGGATGTGCTGTTCACGCGTTTGCATTGCCATACGCAGTGCTTGGTTACCATTGGTATCGATAGAAACACCGATAACACGACCAGGCATTGTACGCTTGTGCTGATCACGCGTTGCCATGAAAGCAGCGTGTGGACCGCCGTAACCCATCGGCACGCCAAAACGTTGTGCTGAACCGATTGCTACGTCTGCGCCCATTTCACCTGCAGGTTTAAGTAGGGTAGAAGCAAGAAGGTCCGTTGCTACAGTCACTAGTGTTTTGTTTGCTTGCGCTTTAGCGATGATGTCCGTTAGGTCACGAACTTCACCTGTTGTACTTGGGTATTGAACTAGTGCGCCGAACACGTCTTGCTCTGGTAGTGATTCTAAAGAACCAACCAAGACTTCAAAGCCGATGAATTTCGCACGAGTTTTTACCACTTCGATGGTTTGTGGGTGAACGTCGTCAGCAACGAAGAATACGTTGCTCTTGCTTTTACCCGCACGCTTACAAAGTGTCATCGCTTCTGCGGCTGCCGTTGCTTCATCAAGCAATGACGCGTTCGCGATTTCCATACCAGTAAGATCCATCACCATTTGTTGGTAGTTTAGAAGTGCTTCTAAACGACCTTGTGAGATCTCTGGTTGGTAAGGGGTGTAAGCAGTGTACCAGCCCGGGTTTTCCATCACGTTGCGTAGAATTACGTTCGGCGTGAAGGTGTTGTAGTAACCTTGACCAATGAATGTACGTTTAACTTGGTTCTGATCGGCGAACTTACGCATTGCTGCCAGCATGTCTGCTTCGCTTTTCGCTTCTGCCAAGCTCATTGGTTGCTCTAGGCGAATTTGTGCTGGTACGGTTTCGTCGATAAGCGAATCTAGGCTAACTGCGTTGATCGCTTCCAACATTTTCTGTTGGTCAGATTTGTTTGGTCCATTGTGGCGAGCAACGAACTCGTTTTGTGTGCTGAGGCTTTGAAGTAATTCAGTCATTGTCCTTTACCTACTCCTTGGTTCGGGTAACGGATTTGCGTTACTGATAAATTAAATTATACGTCCGAACCTAGAAAAAAAGCTGTTCTCTAAACAGGCTAGGGAACAGCTTTCGTCACATCCTAATTACTCTTCTTCGATAGAGTTTAGGTATTCGTCTGCGTCTTTCAGGTTATCTAGTTCAGATACATCAGACATCTTCACTTTTACGATCCAGCCACCTTCGTACGGCTCTTCGTTAATTAGCTCTGGGCTGTCTTCTAGTTCTTCATTGATTTCTACGATTTCACCAGTGATTGGTGCGTAGATGTCTGACGCTGCTTTTACAGATTCAACGAGAGAGAAGCTTTCACCTGCTTCAACTTCGTCTTCTACGTCTGGTAGGTCAACGAATACCACGTCACCTAGCATTTCTTGTGCATGCTCAGAAATACCAATTGTTACTGTGCCGTCACCGTTGTCACGTACCCACTCGTGGCTATCTGCAAACTTCAGTGTTTTGTCCATTGCTTAATCTCCGAATAACTTGTCAGGAATTATTATGATTTCAAAAAAATCGTTTACTGGTATAGAGGAAAGCGACTGCAAAGTTCTTTTACTTCTTTGCGAACGCGTTTTTCAACTTCTGCGTCACCTTCAGGGTTGTTCACTAAACCGTCCAGTACGTCACCAATCCAATTACCGATGAGTTTGAATTCTTCAGCGCCAAAGCCGCGGCTTGTACCCGCAGGCGTTCCTAAACGGATGCCCGATGTAATCATAGGCTTCTCTGTATCGAATGGGATGCCATTTTTGTTACATGTGATCCCAGCACGCTCTAGAGCTTCTTCTGCTTTATTGCCTTTCAACCCTTTCGGACGAAGGTCAACCAGCATTAGGTGCGTGTCTGTGCCACCAGTTACGATGTCGCAACCGCGAGTTTGCAATACTTCCGCTAGGACTTTTGCGTTATTGATCACCGAATCAATATAAGTTTTAAATTCAGGGCCAAGCGCTTCACCAAATGCGACCGCTTTGGCTGCGATAACGTGCATCAGTGGGCCACCTTGTAGGCCAGGGAATACGGCTGAGTTGATTTTCTTAATGATGTCTTCGTGGTTAGTAAGAATCATACCGCCGCGAGGGCCACGCAATGTTTTGTGTGTTGTAGTCGTAACAACGTGTGCGTGTGGCAGTGGGCTAGGGTGCGCGCCTGTTGCGATAAGACCGGCGATGTGTGCCATGTCGACCATAAGAATTGCATTTACTTCGTCTGCGATTTCACGGAATTTTGCAAAGTCGATAGTACGTGGAATAGCGCTACCACCTGCGATGATCATTTTAGGTTGGTGCTCAAGTGCTAGCTCACGAACATCTTCGTAGTTGATTTCCAGTGTTTCGCGATCAACACCGTATTGAACTGCATTAAACCATTTACCAGAAAGTGCAGGGCGTGCACCGTGCGTCAGGTGACCACCTGCGTCTAAAGACATACCAAGAATGGTGTCACCAGGTTGAAGCAGTGCTAGTTTTACTGCGCCGTTTGCTTGTGCGCCTGAGTGTGGTTGAACGTTTGCGTATTCACAATTGAAAAGTTTTTTTGCGCGTTCGATAGCAATGGCTTCCACTGTATCTACGTGCTCACAACCACCATAGTAACGACGACCTGGGTAGCCTTCAGCGTATTTGTTTGTTAGGCATGTGCCTTGAGCTTGCATTACCGCTTTAGAAACAATGTTCTCTGAAGCGATAAGTTCGATTTGTTCGTTTTGGCGAGCGGATTCCGCTTGAATTCCAGCAAAGACAGCATCATCTGTCGCAGAGAGGTTGGTAGAGAAAAAGTTTTCCAAGCTGTGGTTAGGGTAACTCTTATTCATGGTAGTTGACCTTCCAAATCTGAAAATGAACCCGCAATAGATGAGTTATGATTTGCGGTTGTGGTTCATTTGTCCTCAAAAACAGCTGAACTGCGTAGCAGAACAGAGTGAACATCCGGCCCTAAATTTGGGCAAAAACTCCGTTGGATTGCGTGTTTCCTTTACCAATCTCTTACGGAAATATGCATCTCTACATCTAACAAGTTGGTAACATAGCGCCTGTGACGGGAACAATCAACCAAAAATTTCCTATAGGAAACAAGATTTCAAAATTTGTTAACAAGAGCACGCTTTAATTCACTTGGTGGACTTCTATCCACTATGTGCTTCATGCACAATGCGAGTAAGACAAAAAATATGGATATCTATAGAGGGATTTATGGCAGAAAGTATTTACGATGAATACCCATCGATGACGTTGGCAAAAGAGCAACATGACCAAAATATCGAGCCGTTAAAACTGGGCCAGCGTATTAAGGATATCCGCTCGAAACTCGGTATCACATTAGAAGAAGCGAGTCAGCGAACCGGGCTTGCTCGATCTACACTGAGCAAAATAGAAAATGAGCAGATCTCCCCGACGTTTCAAGCGATGCAAAAATTGGCACTTGGCTTACAAATTGACATGCCACAACTCTTTGAGCCACCTAGAAAAAAGGTAGCGACAGGGCGCAGGGATGTTACCAAGAAGAATGAAGGTAAACCACACCCAACACAAACCTATGAACACGAACTGCTCGCGACACAACTTTCCAACAAGAAAATGATGCCGTTTAAGAGCCAAATTCGAGCTCGTAGTTTTGATGAATATAAAGACTGGGTTCGTCATGATGGCGAAGAATTTCTGCTTATCTTATCTGGTGAGGTCATGTTCTATTCTGAGTTTTACGAACCTGTTGTTTTAAGCGAGGGAGACAGCGTTTATTACGATGCAAATATGGGACATATGTTGACCAGTGTTAGCGAAGAAGATGCGCTCATTTTGTGGGTGACAGCCAAATAGTGATAAATACTTGTAAATTTCCTATAGTGAAAGCAAACGATTGCTGTTGGTGGTCGTTATGATGAAAAAGCGCTTTTTTGATGAGAACTTGCTCATTAAAGCGCTTTTTTTGTACGATTTGTTGTGATTAAAATGTTAAGAGTCACACTTTTGCAAGTCGATCTACGTCTTGTTCGTGCAAAATAGAATGAGCCATGTTTATTATTGGAAACACATCGAATGCCGATAGCATTCTCGGGTCTATCTAAATGGAGACGAAAATGACTCAAGAACTACTGAAAACACCACTACACGCACTTCACGTTGAAGTTGGTGCCAAAATGGTCCCGTTCGCGGGTTACGATATGCCTGTTCAGTATCCTCTAGGCGTAAAGAAGGAACACTTACATACTCGTGATGCGGCAGGTCTGTTTGATGTTTCTCACATGGGACAGCTTCGCCTAATTGGTGACGGTGCAGCTGCGTTCCTAGAAACATTAGTCCCAGTGGATATTGTGGATCTTGAGTCTGGTAAACAGCGTTACGCTTTTTTCACTAATGAAGAGGGCGGCATCATGGACGACTTGATGGTGGCTAACCTAGGCGATCATCTGTTTGTGGTTGTGAACGCAGCATGTAAAGCGCAAGATATCGCACACCTACAAGCGCATTTACCATCTGGTGTTGAGCTAGAAACTATCGAAGACCGAGCTCTACTTGCAATCCAAGGCCCTAAAGCGGCGGCTGTATTGGCGCGTTTTGCACCAGAAGTTTCTGAAATGCTGTTCATGGATATTTGTAAAGTCGATGTTTTAGGCACCGAGTGCATTGTTTCTCGTAGTGGTTATACAGGCGAAGACGGTTACGAAATCTCGGTTCCTGCTGACAAAGCGGAAGAGCTAGCACGTAAACTGACTGCGGAAGATGAAGTTGAATGGATTGGCCTTGGTGCTCGTGATTCACTTCGTCTTGAGTGTGGCCTTTGTCTATACGGTCATGACCTAGACACAACAACAACACCTGTTGAAGCGAGCTTGCTATGGGGTATCCAAAAAGTTCGTCGTATTGGTGGTGAACGTGAAGGTGGTTTCCCTGGCGCAGACATTATTCTTAAGCAGATTGAGACTAAAGATGTGGCGCGTAAGCGTGTGGGTCTAGTAGGTCAAACCAAAGCGCCAGTGCGTGAAGGTGTTGAACTGTTTGATGCTGACGGCGTTAAAATTGGCGTTGTAACCAGCGGTACGGCGGGTCCGAATGCAGGTAAGCCAGTCTCAATGGGTTATGTTCGTGCGGATTTGGCGGCGATTGGTACTGAAGTGTTCGCTGAAGTGCGTGGTAAAATGCTACCAATGACAGTTGAAAAAATGCCGTTCGTACCACAACGCTACTACCGTGGTTAAAACGAATTGAAACAAAAATGCCGAGCTTTGTAGCTCGGCATTTTTTATGTCTTCTTTTCGCTTGTTTACTTTTAGTTTACTGCTTCATCAATAGTACAGCACATATCAATAACGATATCTTCAAGCTTTTCCGGATGAATCATCTCTTCTTTTGGGATCCCAAATTGAGAGGCCATAATGGTATTAAACAATTCCCAATGCTTGATCAGCAGTTTTTCGCGATTATCTGCAATATCCGGCCATGTTTCTTGCATCATTGGTGCGAGACTGACAGCACCATGTGCGAAGATCAACATTTGCCACTTTGATTCCCACTGATCAAACTGTGCATTAGGGTTTTCGCTGTTGTACTGCTCGAAAATTCCGGTAAATATTGCAGCGAATTCATCTTTTGACTTTAAGAAGTACTGCAGTAGAGCACCGTCATCGCCTTGTCGAATGGCATCGGCGATCATCTGTACTGGATGAGGATTGACGAGAGCAAATGCTAGCATGCGAACCATAAACAGATAAATTTTTCTATTCGAAGGTGTGTTCTCCGGCATTTCATTGATGAGTTCAGCCATATAGCACTGCATGAACTCGTCCATTGCATCGCTAACCGCTTGCCAGATTTTCTCTTTGCTGCCGAAGTGGTGACGGATCAAACTATGTGAAACACCAGCCTTTTCACTGATATTGCGCAGCGAGACACGCTCGTAACCAAGTTCACAAAACATATCTGCTGCCACTTTAAGGATCAGACACTTAGTTTGTTCTGCTGCTTCAGCACTTCTACGCCCCTGCTTTCTTTCATTCATAGTTCGAATTTTCCCGAATATTAATCACGCGCTTACTTTTACCAGAAACCGAACGCTTTGACTAATTAATTTGCTATCCACCTGGAAAATATGTTGATCAGTTTCAAATTCTGCTTATACTGCACGGCTGTGTAATATATAAAACCTACGGAGAAAGCGGGTGCGAAAACAATATTTAAGGCGCACTTTAGTTGGCGCAGTGGTGACATTAAGTCTTTCTGGGATGCTAACTGGGTGTAATAAAGCCATTTCTGAGCCGTCTGAACCTTTAATCAAACCTGTAAAATTACTGGCGGTGAAAGACCTAGAACTTGAAGACTCGCACGCCTTTTTAGCGCGTATTGATGCAACACATCGCGCGCAGCTTTCTTTTCAGGTTGGTGGAGAGGTAGATGAATTACGTGTACGCATGGGTCAAAAGGTCCAAAAAGGTGAAGTGCTCGCAACGTTAGACCCTAAAGATCTTCAGCTTGCGTTAGATGCCGCTCAAGCGCAGTACGCGTTAGCGAAAACACAATGGGACCGCGCGAAAAACCTTTACGGAAAAAAACTCATTAGTACTGATGAGTACGATCAGAAAGAAACTCAATATAAAGCGGCATTGGCGAACTACGAACAAGCTAAAACCGATTTGAGCTATACCAAAATTCATGCACCGTTTGATGGCATTGTGTCATATACCTATGTCAACCCGTTTCAGGTAGTAGCAGAGAAGCAGGAGATCTTGAATCTCATTGATAACACGACGTTGGATGTGTCGTTCACCTTGCCAGTAAGTTATGCGGAATCTGTATCACTTGAGTCACTGCAAAACTCTGATATGTGGGTGACGATGGATAGCGAGCCAAGAAAACGTATTCCTGGGCAATTTAAAGAAATTTCGACGCAGCCAAACATCGATACCAATAGTTATGAGGCGATCGTGACCATCACTCGACCAGAAGATCGCAATTTGCTGACAGGTATGACAGGGCAGGTACACATTGCTAAACAACATGTATCGGACGCGATGACGTTACCTCAGTCTGCTTGGGTCAACAAAAATGGGACGCAAGGTGAAGTTTGGGTAATGGACAGAAGCACGCAGCAGGTCAATAAAGTCACTGTGTCACTTGACGCAGCAGGTGGTGTGAAAGCCGGGCTTGATAACAATGATTACGTTGTTATTGCTGGTGTTGAGAGACTGGTTGAAGGACAAGTGGTGAAAGCTTGGGTTCGTGAGGGAGGCATTTAATGAAACGTTCTCTACTTACGATCTCTGCGATTGCACTTGCAGTTTTAACAGGGTGCAAAAATGAAAACCAAGCTATCGTCGAGCAGTCACTTTTTGTGTCGACTATCTCGGTGGATGCACCAGTACAAAGTCAACATCGCGCGTTCAAAGGCATAGTAGTGCCTGCAGAGCAAACGCCAATGGCATTTCGCCGCGCTGGGGAAGTTCAGCACGTATTGGTTAAAGCGGGTGACGTTGTGAAGCAGGGGCAAATGATCGCAAAGCTAGATGATAGCAAAGAGAAGCAAGCCGTGAATGACGCAGAAGCACAATACACACTTGCAATTCGTCAGCTTAAACGCGGTGAAGACTTGCATGCACGTCAAATGATTTCAAAAGCGGAACTTGATGAGCTAACCGCCAATAAAGAGCTAGCTGAGGCTACTTTCTATAACGCGACCAATCAATTGAATTACACCCGTTTATTCGCCCCGTTCGCCGGTAAAGTATCTGATGTTTTCAAAGAACGTTTTGAGCGTGTGGCAATTGGTGAACCCGTGTTAAACCTATACCAAAACGATTTGGTTTACGTGCGTATTGAGCTTTCCGACAATGTTTTAGCGATGGTAGACCCAAACTCAGACAGCATGAGCTACAAGCCTAGAGCAACCTTCTCCGGCATCGATGGCAGATTTGCTTTGGACTATTTAGAGCACACAAGTGAACCCAACGCTGAAACTCAAACCTACGAAATGTACTTGACGATGCCACAGCCAAAAACAGAGATATTGCCGGGAACCAGCGTAAGCGTTTTGGTCGATATGGTGAAGGCGGGCATTACCTCTATCGATGGTTACAGTGTGCCTGTCACGGCGCTTCAAGCAGGCAGTGAAGGGAATGAGTTCTTTGTGTGGAAAAAAGAAGGTGACATTGTCACACGGGTGCCTGTCATGATTTCTCAAGTGAATGGCAATGGAGCCATTGTGTCGTCAGGTGTTAGCCAGGGCGATATTCTGATTAATTCAAATCTGCGTAAATTACGCGAAGGTAAACATGTGGATGTTGTGGAGAATAACCAATAATGAACATTGCTGAGTATTCAATAAAAAACAAAGTCATCAGCTGGTTGTTCATTATTATCCTTGCTGTTGGTGGTTTAACGTCATTTTTGGAGCTGGGACGATTAGAAGACCCGGCATTTACGATCAAAGATGCCATGATCATCTCAACATACCCTGGCGCGACGTCAAAAGAAGTTGAAGAAGAGCTGACGTATCCTCTAGAAAAAGAGATTCGAAAACTCCCTTATATCGACAAAATTACCTCTACGTCTTCTAATGGTATGTCTCAAATAACGGTGAGCATGGAAATGGACTATGGTCCTGATGAACTGCCGCAAATTTGGGATGAAATGCGCCGTAAAATTAATGATTTACGACCATCATTGCCTCAAGGTGTTCAGTCTTTACAGATCATTGATGATTTCGGTGACGTTTATGGCGTGATGTTAATGCTCACTGGTGACGATTACGACTATGTAGAGCTGAAACGTTATGCGGATTACCTGACCCGTGAAATCGAGCTTGTTGATGGTGTTGGTAAGGTAGACATCACGGGCGATCAGCAAGAAATGCTATTCGTTGAGATCTCACTTGATCGCCTTGCTGCACTGAACTTAGACATGAATGTGGTTTCGAGCTTGTTGAACCAGCAAAACAATGTGGTTTCAGCAGGTGAAGTGATGGTCAATGGCGAAAGCCTTGTTATTCGCCCAAGCGGCACCTTAAACACTGTAGAAGCACTAGAAAATCTGATCATTCATGGCCGTGACACAGGAAATCTAATTCGTCTAAAAGACGTAGCAACGATTTCGCGCGGTATTCAAGAGAAGCCAAGCAACGTCGTACTCTTTAACGGTCAAAAAGCGATTAATATCGGTATCTCGTTTGCATCGGGTGTGAACGTGGTTGAGGTTGGTGAACGTTTGGATGCGGAGCTCGCGAGCCTTGAGTCTATCAAGCCTGCTGGCATCGATATGAACTACTTTTACAACCAAGCCAATGAGGTGGATGAATCTGTTAAAGCGTTTGTAATTAGTCTAGCGGAGGCAGTGGCGATCGTAATCATTGTGTTGCTGTTTACTATGGGTTTACGCAGTGGTGTCATCATTGGAGTTGTGTTGTTATTGACGGTATTTGGTACCTTCATTTTGATGAATTACAACAACATCGAACTGCATCGTATTTCTCTTGGCGCGTTAATTATTGCCTTGGGTATGCTGGTTGATAACGCGATTGTTGTCGTGGAAGGCATATTGGTTGGCCTAAAGAAAGGGCGTACCAAAGTTCAAGCGGCTGTCGATATTGTAAAGCAAACACAATGGCCTTTGCTGGGCGCAACTGTTATTGCAATTACGGCTTTTGCACCTATCGGCTTGTCGCAAGATGCGACAGGTGAGTTCATGGGCTCTCTATTCTGGGTGCTGTGTTTCTCACTATTTTTAAGCTGGATTACCGCTATTACACTGACGCCTTTCCTTGCCGATCTTTTGTTGAAAGAGGAAAACAAAGAGCAGGGTACTAGCGAAGATGATCCTTATAAAGGCTGGTTGTTTGTCGTATTTGGGGCATCACTGAAATTTGCATTGCGATTCCGCTGGCTTACCGTTGCTGGCATGGTGGCGCTATTAGTGGGTGCTGTCGTGGCATTTGGTAATGTAAAACAGCAGTTCTTCCCACCATCGAATACGCCGATGTTCTACGTGGATATGTGGATGCCAGAGGGTACTGACATCCGTGAAACGATTAAAAAAGCTGAAGAGGTCGAAAGCTACATTCGTCAGCAAGATGATATTGACTTTGTTTCTGCTTCGATTGGGCAGGGCCTACAGCGTTTTGCTTTAACCTATCAACCAGAAAAAAGTTACGAAGCGTACGCGCAGTTCCAAGTTCGCGCGACTGATCGTGAGAAAATGTTTGGTTTACTGCATAAGTTAGATGCGAATCTGGCGAAAACATTTGATGCGCCTACGTTCCAGTTTAAATTGATGGAATTTGGTCCATCACCAGCGTCTAAGATCGAAGCGCGTATTACTGGCCCTGAACCACAAGTTTTACGTGACTTGGCGGTGCAAGTTGAAGACATCCTTCATACCGACCCTGGTGCTCGAAACATTCGTCACGATTGGCGAGAGCGCACCAAGGAACTTGTACCCGCTTTCAATGAGTCTAAAGCTCGTCGCTTAGGTATTTCGAAAGAAGATCTTTCAAGCACACTGCAAATGGCGTTTGGTGGTAGCACCTTAGGTTACTTGCGTGATGGTACACATACGTTGCCAATTATGACACGCCTTCCTGAAGAAGAACGCGTAGATTTTGAATCACTACAAAACGTGACCATTTGGAGTCCTTCGTTGCAAACGTATATTCCGGTTGATCAAGTGATTGATGGCGTTCAACTGGATTGGAGTGAGCCGCTAATTCAGCGTCGTGACCGTAAGCGTACGTTAACCGTTCTCGCGGACCATGATGTGTTGAGTGACGACACGGCAGCAAGCTTATTTGCTCGTGTACAGCCTAAAGTGATGGCATTGCATGTTCCAGAAGGATACGAAATCACATGGGGTGGTGAGTACGAATCATCCAAAGATGCACAAGAAGGCCTATTCGGTTCATTGCCGATGGGTTACTTGTTGATGTTCATCATTACTATTTTACTGTTTAACTCAATCAAAAAGCCGTTGGTCATTTGGTTCACCGTTCCGTTAGCGATCATTGGCGTTGCTTTTGGTTTGCTTACCACGAACATGCCGTTCAGTTTTACAGCATTCCTTGGTTTGTTAAGCCTAAGTGGCATGATTTTGAAAAACGGTATTGTGTTGCTTGACCAAATTAACCTTGAGTTGGAGTCAGGTAAAGATCCTTACCTCGCGATTGTCGATAGTGCGATAAGCCGCGTTCGTCCGGTAAGTATGGCTGCCCTAACAACTATCTTGGGGATGATTCCACTGGTCTTCGACGCCTTCTTTGGCTCGATGGCAATAACGATTATGGCAGGTCTTGGTTTTGCTACTGTACTGACACTGATAGTGGTGCCAGTGATGTTTGCAATTCTGTTTAGGGTAAAACCGACCACTGCATAGGGACTCCTGGCTATTTGCCAGCTTCCTGCCTAGCCCTGAAGGTTTTCTTCGGGGCTTTTTTGATCTTACTAATATATACCAAACCATTCATTTGCTTGATTTTAATGATTTTCTTACGATTACAATGCAAATCATGCGTATACTGATGTAACGACACATCAAAGATTGAGATTACATGAATAAACGCATATTAAACGGACTCTTCTTCGTTGGTTCTTTCACCTTGGTTGGCTGCACCGCGACGGACAGCATGCCGACAGAAACCAAACAACCTGCCCCTAAAGTCAACAGTGTTAGTGCTGAAGTCATTTCCAGTTGGATTGATAGTAAGGTTTTAGCCCCTGAAGGGCTGTCGCTCGAGCAAGACAATCTACGTTATCTATCGGGTAGCGCCGACCTAAACAGCGACGGCAAGGCAGAACACATAGTGTTGCTTCAAGATCGCTATTTCTGTGGTAGTGGTGGCTGCTCTGCATATATGTTTGATAATGAGGGAAACGTTATTAATCGAATGTCGGTAACTCGCACGCCTATTGTACTAGCCGACAGTTACAGTAATGGTTGGCAGGACTTTATCGTTTGGAGTAATGGCTCATATCGACTCATGAGTTACAACGGTGAATCTTATCCAAGTAACCCGTCACTAGAGCCAAAGGTGGATCGAGACGCTAACCAGCAGGCGGCAATCGCAAATGTAATGGCGACAGAGCTTTATCAGCAAGACGGCTATGACATTCTGCCCGCAGATTCAAAAACCTTGTGGACGCCAGCTAACGTTTACCACTTTACCTTCAAGCACTACGGTGACCCGCATAGCGCTTATCAAGCAACGGTGGATATGAGCAGTGGGGAAGTAGACATTGTAGCCGTTCCGGCTGCGGAATAAAAAACACCTCCCTTACGGAATTAAAGGGAGGTGCTAAATGCCAAATTCGAGGGTGGCATTGTTAACCGGAGTCGCTCTAATTAAGCTGCGACTTCTTGTTTCGCTTCTGCTTTGCTTTTTAAGAATGCGTAAGTAAAGCCAGTGACCGCCGTACCCGCTGCAATAGCCACTAAATACATTAATACTGGTGAAATTGCGTTAGGAATTAGCAGCACGAATAGACCGCCGTGTGGTGCCATTAATTTCGCACCGAATAGCATCGATAGGGCACCAGTAAGCGCGCCACCTGCCATACAAGATGGAATCACGCGCATTGGATCTTTCGCAGCAAATGGAATTGCGCCTTCAGAGATGAAACACAGGCCCAAGACAAATGATGCTTTACCTGCCTCACGTTCATTTTGTTCAAATTTGTTCTTCGCAATGAAGGTCGCTAAACCCATACCTAGCGCAGGAACCATACCTGCGGCCATGATTGCCGCCATTGGCGCGTAAGTTTGTGAAGCCAAAAGGCCAACACCAAATGCGTAAGCGGCTTTGTTTACCGGGCCTCCTAGGTCGAAGCACATCATTGCGCCAAGGATAATACCCAGTAGTACTGCACTGTCAGAACCCATGTTGTTTAGGAAGTCAGTCAGGCCGTTCATGATGCCTGAAACTGGGCCGCCTACGATGTAGATCATGACAAGGCCAGTGAACAATGTTGCTACAAATGGAATGATCAGAATTGGTTTAAGCGCTTCCATCGATTGTGGGAGTTTTACTTTGTCCGCAAGGAGCTTCGCTGCATAACCGGCAATGAAGCCAGCTGCGATACCACCTAGGAAACCAGCACCCGTTGAACTTGCTAGCATACCGCCAACAAGACCAGGAGCCAGACCCGGACGGTCAGCAATTGAGAACGCGATGTAACCAGCAAGTACAGGAATCATCAATGCGAATGCAGAGCCACCACCAATGTTCATCAAGGCTGCTGCTAGTGTGCCTTCTTCTTTAAATGCTTCAATACCGAACACGAAAGATAGAGCGATGATCAAACCACCTGCAACGACGACAGGAAGCATGTGCGAAACACCCGTCATTAGGTGTTTGTAAGCGCCTTTTTTCTCTTCGGTGGAAGATGAAGAGTTAGCTGAACCAGAATGTTGATACACCGTGGCTTGCTCGAATGCTTTGTCCATCTCTTCGGCTGTTTTCTTCAGAGCTGGACCTGTTTTCGTGCGGTACATCTTTTTGCCGTTAAAGCGATCAAGTGGCACTTCAATATCCGCAGCAATGATCACCAGATCGGCGTCTGCAATTTCTTGCTCAGTCAGTTGGTTTTTAGCGCCAACTGAACCACGAGTTTCCACCTTGATTTGATGGCCACGACGCTTGCCTTCTTCTTCTAAAGCTTCTGCCGCCATAAAGGTATGCGCAACGCCAGTAGGGCATGCCGTGATTGCAACAATCTTCTTTGATGCTGATGTTGTATCTGTAGTGATAGGGGCTGCAAGTGTGGTTGCTTTTTCAAGTAAAGTGGCGTTTTCAACCGCTTGCTGGAGAAACGCAGTTGCGTCTTTTGCTACTTCGCTAATTTCCGCTTGGTAAACCTTTTTTCCTACAAAACGAGAAGTGTCGACGCTAGTATTTGCCGCAATGACAATGACTTCTGCTTGTTCAACGTCAGCTTCCGTCAATAGTGTTGGTTCAACCACACTTGATTGACATTCTATTTTGGCATTCCAGTTTAATTTTGCGGCGGCTTGTTCTAGTAATCCTGCCGCAAGGATGCTATTTGCTACACCGCTCGGACAGGCAGTAATAATGGCAATATTCATACGATAACCTTCTGTTCCTTAGTTTTGTTCTAAGTTTGTAATAGGGTAAAGCGCGCTAACTTCAGTTTGTCGCTTGATATTTTCCAGTTCTTCCTGACTGGTTAGCCCTACGCCAACTTGACTAACTGCCAAAGCAGAAAGTGCCGTAGCGAAGCGCAATAAATCGTTTTTAGGCATCAGTTGCATGTGGCCCCAACACAAGCCAGCGACCAGCGTATCGCCTGCGCCAACGGTGCTCACGACATGCATTCGAGGCGGTTTTGCACTAAGCCATTCGCCTTGGTTGAGCCACATAACACCGTCAGGTCCCATAGAAACCACGATGTTTTCTATGCCTTTGTCGCTCAGTGTTTGCGCTGCAGCTTGGCACTGTTCAGGTGTTGCTAGATGTTCGCCAACAAAATCACCAAGTTCTTCATCGTTAGGTTTAATTAACCATGGGTGAGCATCAATACCTGACTTCAATGCGGCTTTGCTACTGTCGAACAACACCTTTTTGCCTTGTTGATGCAGTGCTTCTATCCATGCAGCGCATTGTTCAGCGGTTACGCCTCCAGGTAAGCTACCTGCAAGTACAAAGTAATCATGCGTCTCCGCTAGACGAAATAGTGTCTCCTCAAAGCGAGTAATTTCGTCGGCCGCTACTTGAACGCCAGGGAAGTTGATATCACTGACGTTGCCATTGGCCTCAACCAGCTTAACGTTGATACGAGTGGCACCCTCTACTTCCACAAATTCATTCTTAACGTTGATGTCATTGAAAAGCTGATGAAATAGCTCTGGGTTATCTTTACCGAGAAAGCCGGTAACCGTGACGTCTGCGCCTAAATCGCTCAATACTTTTGCTACGTTGACACCTTTACCTGCAGCGTGGAGATTGCTTTGCTGTACTAAGCTCACGGAATCAACGTTTAGTTCATTTACTGAACCTGTTAAATCCAATGCCGGGTTGAGCGTAATAGTGACAACCTTATTTGTTTTGTTTGTCATATCGGATCCTTAACCTTCACCAAGGCCAGAAGCGATTGCATTTCCGATAGACTCCAAGGCTTGCGGCGCATCAGGGCCTTCTGCTGTAAATTGAAGTTGGTGACCGTGCTTAACGCCCAGTGCGATGACTTTCATTAGGCTCTTCGCGTTTACTGCTTTTCCATCTCCGTCTAAGTTGGTAACACGTATAGTGGATTCAAACTTTTTCGCTTCTGCGACTAACATTGCCCCCGGACGAGCATGTAGGCCGTGAGAGTTTTTGATTTTAAATACAGCGGTATTGCCTTCTTCTGAAGATGCGGCTGTGACTTCTTCACCTTTGAACAAAGCAAGAATCTGTTCTACTGATGCATCTAAAAGCTTGCCGTGTTCATTGTTAAACACAATATTAGAAAGGGTTTTTAGGATAGGTTGGTGAGCATTGTTACATGCTGCGAACGCGAAAAGTGCACGCACTTTTTGACCTTCATATTCGCAGTCGTTTGCCGTCGAGACAAATGACACACCTGTGCGAGTGACATGTTTGTCACTGCCAATTAACCACAGGCCATTACCTAAGTGAGTTGGTTGTTTGGTAACGAGATCGGCAACGAATTCGTTATCAGCACATCCCGTATTTTTCAACAGACCACCTGCAACAGCACTCATCTGTAGCATGTCGCTCGCAGGGAACATCAGTTGGATTAAAGAAGCGTCAAAGTCTGCTTCAAGCTGAACATCACCGTGCAGTAGGGCGATGATTTCGTCTTCATTTTTTGCATTACGCAGACGCTCTTCTACGCCATCTGCGCCTAGCACTTTGGTGAGCTGTTTAAGAATGCCAAGGTGTTCATCAGATTTAGCTGCGATACCGATAGCGACGAACACAGTATTGCCATCACCCCAGTCGACACCTTGTGGGAAGTGATGCACAGCAACACCCGTTGTTTTCACCATTGCACGAGTGTCGGTTGTACCGTGCGGGATGGCGATACCGTTCCCCAAAAACGTAGAGTTTTGGTTTTCACGGTTTAGCATGCCTTCAACGTAACCGCGTTCAACTAGGCCTTTATCAGTAAGGCTATGAGCAATACTCCTTATTGCTTCAAACTTATCTGTCGCTGATTGCGAGAGGGTAATGTCGTTCTTATTTAGCTTAAGCATGGTGCTTCTCCAGCCTTAAGGTATCAATTTAAAAATGTATTCTGTGTGAGAAGTTGAACGCCGCTGCTTCTGAGCGCTTATCACTCCTCAAACCTTTTATCTTTCAAGCTAAATCGATTCAGCTTGTTGGTAAATTTTTTAAAAGACTCAGAAAAACTGTTTTAAAAACTGACGTTAACAAACGAGCCTTTGCCGCTGTCCTATAGCCTAGCTCACAAATTGGTTTGTTGCGTGTTCGGGTGATTTACGTCAATTTTTAAGTTTTGCTGAATCCTTTCAGCTTTTATACTGAATCGGTTCAGCTTATAATTCAACTTATCGAAAGATAGTTGATGTATTAATATGATCGCGCGCACAGAATAAGGTTTAGAATATGACACTGGATGAAATAGCCAAATTAGCGGGTGTTTCTAAGACAACTGCAAGCTATGTGATTAACGGAAAAGCGCAGAAATACCGCATCAGCGAGAAGACTCAGAAAAAGGTGATGGCCGTTGTAGATGAGTACAATTATAAGCCAGATCATGCGGCGTCTTCCTTGCGGGCAGGTAATTCACGCTCATTTGGGCTTATCATCCCAGACTTAGAGAACACCAGTTATGCGCGTCTTGCAAAGCTGATAGAGCAGAACTCTCGGAAAGCGGGGTACCAAATTTTGATTGGCTGCTCTGATGATGATCCTGATACAGAGCAAAAGGTGGCGGAAGCATTAGTCAGTCGTCGCATTGATGCGTTGTTTGTGGCAAGTGGTATGCCCACTGCAAACGAGTATTACCTTAAGTTGCAAAATTCTGGTACGCCAGTTATCGCGCTAGACCGTCCAATGGATGATGAGCACTTTTGTTGTGTCATCAGCGAAGATTTTGATGCCGCACTTGAACTCACTCAGTCAGTACTGTCAGAGGATATTAAGTCCATTGGCTTAATCGGTGCATTGCAAGATCTTCAAGTCTCAAAAGAGCGTGAGCTCGGTTTTCTATCTGCTTCTCAACAAGGTGGCAAAACGGCAACAGTGGGTTATGGACAACACTTCTCCCGGGAAGAAGGCAAGAAAGTCTTAGAGAGATGGTTAATAGAGAACGCATTGCCAGATGCCATTGTTACAACGTCATACACACTGTTAGAAGGTGTGTTGGATGTAATGCTAGAAAAACCAGAACTGATGGGAAAGGTGCGTTTAGCGACATTTGGTGATAATCGACTGCTGGACTTCTTGCCTGTGAAAATCAACTCTTTGCCTCAACAGTTTGAGTTGATCGCGGACAGCGCAATGGAGTTAGCACTCAATGCTTCCGCCAAGCGTTACAAGCCTGGCGTAGAACTTATCCCGCGTAAAATTGTGAAACGTCACTAAGTAACTAAATAGGTTGCTCAAAGCTTTACTTCAGCCGTCAGCGCCACAAATGCGTGGTCGCTGGCGTTTTTATCTCTGTCATAAATCGGGTTGACCAGATGTTGGTTAGACACCTGATAGTCAACAACCTCGGCAACCGATATATCTGATAAGGTATCAAACTCTTGTGAGAGCAAGATATAGTCGAGTACATTCCCAGTGGAAAAATGATAGTGCGTGGCTGGGCGTTCATCCTTCAGGGGGGCACTTTGCAATAACCAACCATCTTTGAGTTGTAATTCAGTGACGCTGTCACCAGTATTGGATACCAATGCGCTGTTAACGCTGATAGGAGTGATAGGTTGATTCATATCGCCCATTAACACTGTCGGCATTGGTTCTTTTCGATACCTCTTTTGCATCGCGTCTCTTAACATCGCTGCTTCCCAGCCTCTTTGCTGGGTGGATAACCAGCGCCCAATAATCGTGCTAGACGTTTCTGGTTGTTCTGAGTCGGCCGGGCGTTGAGATTTCAGGTGCGTTACGTAAACGGCGATATGACCAAGTACAGGATGTATTACTTGGGCATAGATAGGTTTGCGACTGAACTCTGGAGCAACACTTACTCCAAAAGGCTCAAGCGTTGCTAAGTCAAACTCTACCGCTTGTACTTTTTCTATTGGAAACCGAGAGGCGATTGCCACAACAGGGCTTGAGTAAATGTACTCATCCTCAACATGTGGGGTGTCAACGGTCGCAAAGTAGGGGTAGCCGATGGTTGAAAAGAATGCCTGGGTCTTCTCGATACTGAACACTTCTTGTAAGCCAATCACGTCGCCTTCCAGTTTTTCAACTTGACGTTGCGTCCACGAAAGTTTGTCTCGCCATTGCTCTAACGAGTATATGTTCTCGAAATCATAGTAGGCGTTAGGCGGTGCGACAAAATTAAACAAGTTCGCAGTGACAAAGGTAATTCTACTTGGTTGAGACAAAGTATTCGCTCTTTTCAACAATAACTTAGAGAGTATATACCTTCAGGTTGCGTAATTGCAGCTTCGTTTGAGCTACGCATCGGTATACAAGCTAACGAGCGACAAGTTAAATGGGTTAAGAGGTGCTCAAATGCCAAGGCGAATCGGTGATTGAACATCGCCAGAGGTTTCTATTTTTAAGCATTGCGTTTAAACTTCAGGGCATTAAATAGTAAGAGTAAGTAACATGACCCAAGATTACGACCACGAAGAGTATTTAGAAGGCGAAGAGATTGAGATCGAAGCGATTGGCATCGATGTTGATGCGCATCCAATCGAACTGTACAAGCTTTTTAAGATCGCAAACTTGGTCAGCGGTGGCGGCGAAGCAAAACATATCATCGAGGAAGGCTACGTCGCGGTGAATGGTGAACTAGAAACACGTAAGCGCCGCAAGATGTATGATGGTGACTTTTTTGAGTTTAACCAGGAATATTATGTTGTGGTTTGCGATGCGCCAGTAACCGAACCTGAAACGGCAGAGCAAAAAGCAGAAAAGAAAGCGAAAAAAGAAGCGCAGTCTTCCCGTAAAGATAAGTCTCGTCAAAGTAAGTCACCTAAAGCTTCTGGGCCTAAATCAACAGGCCGTAAAGCGGCACATAAAGAGCGTAAAGCGCAGAAAGAAGCGTTGTCTCAGTCTGCTAAGAAAGGCAAAAAAGAAGACAAACCGCAAGCGACTCGTGATCCGAAGAGCGGACGTAATTCTATTGATTTTTTCTAGGGAAATGAACGCTTAACTAAATAAGTGACATCTGAGTAAAACTAAAAAGCGCCGAGCATATTATATCGGCGCTTTTTTGGTTTCACTGTGCTGTAAGTGGGCAGTGTTAATGCACTGTCGTCTCGATGTTTAGGCTATCTGTCCAGTGATGAATGGCGCAAGGCTTTCCTAAGTAAAAGCCTTGGTAATAATCCAAATTAAGTTGATACATAGCTTGTAGCTGCCCGTCTTCTTCAACCCCTTCTATAATGACTTTTGCTCCCATATGATCCGCTAGATCAACGGCGCTATGTATGGAAAAGGTTTCTCCGGCGCAGTAGTCTAGCAAATAAGAACGATCGATTTTGATGATGTCAGGGCAGAGCTGCTGAACACGTGCGATGTCAGAATGTTGGGCGCCAAAATCATCGATAGCAAAGATAAAACCATTCGCTTTCATTAACTGTACGGCTTTGATTAATAAATCCGTATTTCCGCATGACTCTTCGACTACTTCAAAAACTACGTCTGTTGGGCTCATACCAAGTTCGGAAAGGCGTTTGTAAAGCAGGCCGTTATCTTTAAAGCCCATGTCTTTGGTTAGTGTGAGTAGCGTTTGAGGCATGACGTTAAGAAACAGTTTGATCGGTGTCCCTGCGAAATAGCGTGCAAAATTTCTAATGTGCATTGCTCTGGATAAAAACTCTACACATAAGCGAAAGTAGGGATCAAGACCATTATTGGCCAGAAACACGTCAGGACGAATTAGGGAACCATCAATGCCACGAATACGCAGTAAGGCTTCCATACCAATAATACGTTGGCGTCTATCAAAAATTGGCTGATAAACACTGTGAAAAGTGAATTGATTGAGAACTACGTAATATTCACCAAGATTATCTTGTTTTATGTATCGCTCGTAGTCGGATTGATTCTTTAACTCCATGAAAAACGCCGAAAATTTAGCATCTTGCCAATGTAACAGGGTGCAATTCTGATTTGAAGAATCAAATGTGCCTAATTACATATGCGGTTGAGTTAATTTGAAATGGCTTCCGATTTTGCTTCAATATGGCGAAAAATAAGTGACAGACCAAAACAAATTAAGAAGTAAGCGAGGCCGACAATCAACCAAATTTCAAATATATACCCTGATGAATTTGCCATCTCTGTCCCAACAAACGTCATTTCTTGTATCGAAATCAGTGAAACAATAGAGGTGTCTTTCACCAAAGAGATGGTTTGACCGGCAAGTGCAGGTGTTATTGATTTAAGCACCTGTGGCGCGATAACAAATCGGTATTTCACCCACCGAGACAAGCCCAATGAGTCAGCCGCCTCCCACTGACCTTGGTCGATACTTTGTAAACCACCGCGCACAACTTCTGCAATGTAGGCAGAAGAGAGTAAGCCGACACATAACACGCCAGAGGCAAGGTTTTCCCAAAGGTTAGAAGGCCCAAACAGAAAGCGCTGTAGCGCATTTGGTTCGCCGTTGTAGTTTCGTAGAAGATCTTCCAAACCGAGTAACGGGATCAATTGGTTAGAAATGAAAAAGTAGAAAATAAAAACAAACACCAACGGAGGGATGTTTCTCACTAACTGGATAAGCGCATTGGCAGGTGTGCGCAACCAAACGGAACGAGAGAAGCGTGCTAAGCCTAACAAAGTGCCAAACGCTAATGCGAAGCTGATGCCCCAAATACTGAGCCTTAACGTCGAAATCAAACCTTGGAAGAAGTAGGGCAAACCACCATCTGCTCTAGGCGTGAAAAGTAATTCAAGTGCCTCTTTCCACTGCCACAAATAATGCACACCAACAGCGGACCGATGGTACAGCCAAACACCACCGATACCGCACATAACAAGTAGTACCCAGTCTAGTGTGTTTAATTGCGGTAAAAGGTAGCCTGTGCTGGATTTCGCGGGTGCTGTGCGAGTGGTAGTGTGTTCGCCCAAAAATTTGACTCCGATAAGTTATGGAAAAGTAAAATGAATGATTGGAGAGTATAGGCTCGCGGCGTCCACGAGCCATTAAGATTACTGGCCTTGCGCGACTTGATCTTGCCAATCTAATGTCGAGAACCAGTATTCATAACGTTGTTTTAACCATCCATCTTGGGTTCTTGCTTCAATCCATTTATTGAAAAAGGCCTTTTTATCTTCTTCCCCCAAACGAACTGCAAAGGCTTCGTTACCTTGTGATAGTCGCTCAGAGAATGGAAGGAATAGTTTGTCGCTGTGTTTCACTGTCTCATGTTCTGGTTTTGGGCTAGAAGCAATGACCGCGTGGGCGTTACCATTCAGCACCTCTTGGAACGCTTGTGCGTCGTCATCGAATTGCAGGATCTTCGCTTTCGGGAAGGTTTCTCTGGCTACTTGAACGGTGAATGCGCCGCGACGAGCCGCAATTTTTACGCGTCGTGAATCAAAATCCGAAAATTCGCTAAAACCAGAGGCGAGTTCTTTGTTTGCTGCTACTTGAACGCCTGAGTGCGAGTAGGGCTCAGTAAACAAGACGCTTTTGGAGCGTTCAGGCGTAACAGACATGCCACCAATGATCACGTCGAACTTTTTCGCCAGTAATGCGGGAATAATGCCATCCCATGCAGTCGGTACGAATTCCACTTTCAAACCTGAATCTTGTGCTAAGCGTTTGGCAACATCGATTTCAAAACCGATTAACTCACCTTGCTTGTTACGCATTGCCCAAGGTACAAATGTTGACATACCAACGCGCAAAGTGCCTCGTTCTTTGATTTGATCTACATTGGGTGTGGCAACACCTTCTTTCGCGAGAGTAGGCATAGCGATGGCTAGCCCTAATAATGCAGTAATGGTCGCTTTGAATAACTTCATGTTATCTCCTTATAATTTGCGCCAACTGGCTCCGAGTTTGTGTTCTAGCCATGCAGACAAGCCAGAAAGTGACAGAGTGAGAGCAAGATAAATTGCTGCCACGGTAAACCAAATTTCAAACGGCATCGCCGTCTCTGAGACGATGTTGCGTGCCTGTGTTGTTAGATCAAAAATCGCCATCACGCTTACAATGGAAGAGTTTTTGATCAAAGAAACCACTTCATTGGTTAATGGCGGTAATGTGCGCTGTAAAACCTGAGGAAAAATTACGTCTTTGTAGGTGTAAAACGGTGATAGTCCGAGAGTTTGTGCTGCTTCGAATTGCCCTTTAGGAATACTGTTTAAACCTACACGGAATATTTCCGCGGTGTAGGCACCTTGGAAAAGGGATAATGCCAAAACGGCGGTACTGAATCGGTCCAAACCAATCACGGGGCCAAACACGAAGTAGAGTAAATAGATTTGCACCAACAACGGCGTGTTACGTATTACTTCGACATAAGTGGTACCAATAACATTGCCGACTTTCGAATCGCTAAGCCTTAGTAACGCGGTAACCAACCCTAATACTAAGGTAAAAAATAGACTAATAGCCGAGATGTTAAGCGTGACCAATAGCCCATCAATAAGTTCTGCCGGCCACCATTCGCCATCTTCATAAAAAGCGATGTAATCAGGTACGCGCTCCCATTGCCATTGATAGCCCATAGCGTCGGCACCAGAGTCCAACACCCACACAATCGCGATGAAGAGGAGCGTCATTTGCAGTAAAGCTTGAAGGACAGGTTTGATTACGCGAACTATCATCAGTAACTTAAAATTTGGTTCAAAAATGCTTGGGTTCGTGGATGCTGTGGTGTCTCAAATAAGGCGACTGGAGAGTTCATTTCCACGATTTGGCCTTCGTCCATAAATACCACGCGGTTCGCTACTTTTTTGGCAAATCCCATTTCATGCGTGACGCAAATCATCGTCATTCCGCTTTGAGCCAGCTCAACCATGACATTCAACACTTCGTTGATCATTTCCGGATCAAGCGCTGAAGTTGGCTCGTCAAACAGGAGTAAATCCGGTTCCATACACAAGGAGCGGGCAATCGCGACGCGTTGCTGCTGACCGCCAGAAAGCTGGATTGGATACTTACTCGCTTGCTCTTCAATATTGACTCGCTTTAGGTAATGTTTTGCGCGTTTTTCAGCTTCTTGTTTTGATAATTTGAGTGTGCGAATCGGCGCTAAGGTGAGGTTTTCCAGTACAGTCAAGTGAGGAAAAAGGTGAAAGTGTTGGAACACCATGCCGATTTTACCGGGCTTGAGAGATTTTGCGTGAGAAGGCTGGTCGAACACATGAAGCTGGCCTTCTTGAATCGATTCAAGATGATTGATGCAACGAATGAGCGTTGATTTTCCGGAACCTGAAGGGCCACACACCACGACGATCTCGCCAGAATGCACGGAGAAGTTGATGTCTTTTAGAGCGTGGTAATCGCCATACCACTTATTTACGTCGCTAAACTCAACGACGGGAGTATTCTCTTTCAAAGGGGCACGCTATAACGGAAAAATATCCTTTTACAATAGCAAGTTGTGCGCGTAATTTCATTAAGAATAAGCTAATGTTTAGGCGATGATTTTAAGACTCTATTCAGATCGCTTACAAGATACATCCATGTTTCTTTAATGTTGGTGCAGTCTAGAGTATGACTAACTCAGTTCAACGAGATACGGATAACGAACAACAATCGCAACAACAGACATAACCATTAATGTCTGTGCAGAATAGTAGGTCACCATGACAACTTGTCGTGAAAATATTGACCGTCCTCCAAAGCGTTCGAAAGCCAATACGATGCCAGAGATAATAAAGATAAAGCTTCCGAGCACTGCAAAGGAGGAGGATTGTGTTTTCCCACTCAAATAATACTCGATCGAAGCCCAGCACATAGTCATCAGTACCAATATATAACTGGCAACTGGCCGTTTCTCTTTACCGAGATCCGGTCGGAACAACCAGTAGACGCATATACCGAGTCCGAACAAGGCAATTGGGAGCCAAGGTGTAAAATACCACGCTGACATGATGGCAAAACCATAACTATAGGAGAGATGGGCAGAGCAAAAGAGCACTAATCCTGTAATGAACTTGTCTCTAGGTAGCATTAATAACACGTCACCAAGCAACGAGAGCGATAAGCCAATCAAAATCCAATGCGCATATGGCATTGGGTAAGCCGGGGACTGAATTAAAATACCAAGCATACAGAGCACTGGTAATGGTTTAGAAACGTAAAAGAGCCATTTAGAGCCTTTACGGATACTGATGATATGTATGAATGCTAATACGACAACAACTAGCCACATAAAGTGTTTTCTCGAACAGACAAAATTATGTAGTACATCACTACAACAAATCAAAACTTAATTAACGAGTTAACTCGTTCTTTGATCTCAATTATTTTTATTTGTGTAAAGCTGGACAGTTGTCTCTTTACTAACCAACACGGCCGATTTTTTGTCTGGAGGGAATCGTTGTTTTTAGAAGCCTCCTCGTTTTGAACGTGATGTGGCTTACAAAATAGCATAAAAAAACGGTATTGTGACTGTTAAGTCACAATACCGTTAAACCCTAGGAAGGGCAGTGAAGAATTGTTGCAGTTATGAGACAGCTAACTCTAAGATTTCTCGGCTACGTTCAAGTGTGATCGCCTGGTTTTCACCTAAAACAGTCATGCCGTGTTTGTTTAGTTGATCAATGATGGCATCGATAGCTTGTTCACGGCTCTCACCATAGTTTTCGAGCTTAGTTGCGACATCAAGTTGATGATAAAACGCTTCGATAGCTTCGATTGTGCGCTCTGCTAAATCCTCACCTGCTTCAAGAGCAAATACGTTGCGACCCATTTGTTCTAACTTAGGGCGCTTAAACTGCATTTGGTTACGAAGTAACGATGGTTGGACAATTGCAAGAGAACGCGCATGATCAACGCCCCATAGAGCGGTTAATTCATGGCCGATCATATGTGTCGCCCAGTCTTGTGGAACGCCACTACCAATTAACCCATTCAATGCTTGGTTAGCAGACCACATTAAGTTTGCGCGCCACATATCGTCGTCTCGTTCCGCAAACTGTTCTCCGAGTGTTTTTAAGGTTTTCAGCAGTGTTTCTGCGTAACCATCTTGAACCATTGCACCGGTAGGAAGCGTCAAGTATTGCTCACATACGTGCACCCATGCGTCAACAATGCCGTTGATAAGCTGGCGTTCTGGCAGTGTTTTCATTACATCTGGGTCTAACACGGCAAATTTTGGCTGCACTGCTGGAGACATGAACGGAAGTTTGTCTTGAGTTTCTTTTTTAGTGATAACTGCGCCCATGTTTGACTCTGAGCCTGTTGCTGGCAATGTCAAAATTGCAGCTAGAGGCGTCGCTTCAGTGACTTGGTGCTTACCAATCATGATATCCCAACCATCACCATCATACATTGATGCCGCTGCTACGTATTTGGAACCATCGATGACTGAACCACCACCTACCGCTAGAATAAAATCAACACCATGCTCTTTTACCATTGCGACTGCTTTATCGAGCGTTTCTTTGGTTGGGTTTGGTTCAACACCTGAAAACTCTAGCCATTCATGTCCCTCAAGAGCTTCTGCTACTTGGTCGTACACGCCATTTTTTTTGATGGAGCCACCACCGTATACCACTAAAACTTTTTGGTCGGATGGGATAGCTTCTTTGATTGCTGCGATTTGTTTTTGACCAAAGAAAATCTTGGTTGGGTTTACATAAGAAAAGTTCATTATTAGCCCTCTTGCTTCCAGTGAAGGAGATTGAATACATGCATATTAGTCCTGATTAATGATGGTTAACAGGTCGATTTCTGCAAATAATTTGCCTATTTCTACAAAATTAATGCTCTTGAGCTAGAAAGTTAAAGTCGAGAGGAAGTATAGTGCTCGAAACGATAATAGAGACCAAACTCGTTGGTCATTGATGGAGCGCTCTAATGCACACTCTCGCAAATATCATGCAGCAATATGTTGAAAAGCAGGGGATGCATGACCTAGAAGGTATGAAGAAAACAGCGATAGATGGCGTATGGTTTTATCGCAGTAGCAAAGGGAATCATCGCCAGCCGTTTGTCTATCAGTCCGGCATCATCGTATTGGGTCAAGGGCATAAGAACATTCATATTGGTGATACACCAGTGCAATATGGGCCCGATGATTACCTTGTTGTCGGGGTTCCCATGCCACTAGAGTGCGAAGCGTTTGCGACAAACAATGAGCCTTTACTTGGCATTTCGATAGATATTTCGCCAACGCTTCTTCATAAACTCGTTAAAAAATTAGAGGCTGAAAAATTCAGTAATAAGTGTCTGGATGCTACCCGTTGCGGCCTTAAGTCGGTACGTATGAATGAAGGTATGTTGGATGCGTGCAAACGGTTAATGAAAGCAATGTGTAACGAGCTTGATGTCATCATGCTTGGCGAGTTGCTTCTTGAGGAAATTGTGTATCGTACTTTGGTGAGCAAAGAGGGGTATGTTTTATTTGACCTAGCACATCAAGAAGGTTCTTACGCGAGGGTAGCTAAAGCACTAAATCGTGTACATCAAGCGTATCATGAACAGTTGAACGTACAAGCATTGGCTGAAGAAGCCAACATGAGTGTGTCTGCTTTCCATCAAGCATTTCGCAATGTCACGCTTGAATCTCCGTTGCAATATATTAAGAAAGTTCGACTTAACAAAGCGCGCGAATTGATCCAGTTAGAGGGGAGACGTGTTAATGATGCAGCGAGAATGGTCGGGTACACGAGCCCATCACAGTTTAGTCGCGAGTACAAGCGGCATTTTAATGAAACGCCAAGGTCAACAAAGGCTTAGTGATCTTTATTTCAAAATGGCGACTTTTTTTACCTTTTTTATTAATTTGCGAGTGACATATTTATTTGAGTTATAAAATTAGTTACTGGTGCCAAATAATAGGTACGTTGTTGCAATCATTTAGTGGATTGTTGCGAGGCGGTGTGGAAAACTCGTAAATAGATAGTGTGAAATCACCAACTTGTACTTAAGTTATTTTACGTCGAAATAAAAGTATAGATGCGCTTCGTTTAGCGCATTTAGTATTGTTTTAACAATAACTTAAGGAAGAGCGATTATGCACCTTAAAAACGGCAACGCAGTGAAAAACGTGTTCACACTAAGCACACTCACCGCTTCTTGTCTTATGGCCTTCAATAGCTACGCAGCAGTTGACTGTGCCCCTCTAGAAACTTGGCAATCATCAAAAGTTTATAACGGTGGCGACCAAGTTCAGCATGAAGGTAATGCTTATAAAGCGCGTTACTGGACGCAAAACAACAATCCAGCGCAATCTGGTGAGTGGGGCGAGTGGGAAACACTTGGCGCTTGTGATGGCACTGGACCGGTTGAACCACCTCAGAATGAAGTCCCGACGGTTACTCTGACATCGCCTTCTGCGTCGGCTTCTGTGACTGCGGGTGATGTTGTTAACCTAGCTGCAGATGCGGCAGATACTGATGGGACTGTTAGCAAAGTAGAGTTCTTTGTTGATGGTGTATTAGTTGGTCAGGCAACGTCTGCGCCGTATGCTGCATCGTGGACAGCAACTGAAGGACAGCACGAGTTCTCTACCAAGGCCTATGACGATGCAGGTGCCGTTAGTACGGCAAGTGTTGTGACGTTAACTGTGGCATCAGCGCAACCTGGTAACGAAGCGCCGACAGTGGATGTCGCGCTTTCTGCGAGCTCTATTGACCTGGGTGGTTCCGTAACACTGACTGCAAATGCTACGGATGCGGATGGTACCGTTGCTAAAGTTGATTTTTATGTTGCAGGTGTGCTTGCTGGCACTGCTACAACAGCGCCATACACGCTGGATGTAACCCCTTCACAAGCTGGCTCATTAAGTGTTTATGCGAGAGCAACCGATGATGCTGGAGCAACAGCAGATTCTGCAATTGCGACGTTAACAGTAAACGGCGGCGCAGTGACATCTAATTGTCGTCCTGATGGTCTTTATCAAACAACGGGTGTAGATGTTCCTTACTGTTCTATTTATGACGAAGAAGGCCGTGAGAAAATGGGGGCTGATCACCCACGTCGTGTAATCGGCTACTTCACCAGTTGGCGATCAGGTGACGACCCACAATCGACTTACCTTGTTAAAGACATTCCTTGGGAACAACTTACTCACATTAACTACGCGTTTGTGAGCATTGGTTCTGACGGCAAAGTAAACGTTGGCGACGTAAATGATCCTAACAACCCTGCTACAGGTAAAACTTGGCCAGGCGTTGAGGTAGATCCTGCTCTTGGTTTTAAAGGTCATTTTGGTGCACTAGCAACTTACAAGCAAAAACATGATGTTAAAACGCTAATCTCGATTGGTGGTTGGGCTGAAACGGGCGGTCACTTCGATACGAACGGCGATCGTGTAGCTGATGGTGGCTTCTACACCATGACGACGAATGCGGACGGTTCTATTAATCATGCTGGTATTGAGAAGTTCGCAACTTCTGCCGTTGAAATGATGCGTCAGTACAAGTTCGATGGCCTAGATATTGACTATGAATACCCGACGTCAATGGCTGGTGCTGGTAACCCTTACGACAAAGACTTCATGGAACCACGTCGTCAGTATTTATGGGCGTCTTACCAAGAGCTGATGAAAGTATTGCGTGAGAAACTTGATGCGGCATCCGCGCAAGATGGTATTCATTATATGCTGACTATCGCAGCACCATCTTCAGGTTACTTGCTACGTGGGATGGAAACCTTCGATGTAACTAAGTATCTAGACTACGTAAACATCATGTCTTACGACTTGCATGGGGCTTGGAATGATCACGTTGGTCATAACGCGGCTTTATTCGATACAGGTAAAGACTCTGAGCTAGCGCAGTGGAACGTATACGGCACTGCTGCATACGGTGGTATCGGTTACTTGAACACAGACTGGGCTTACCATTACTTCCGTGGCTCTATGCCAGCAGGTCGTATCAACATTGGTGTTCCTTACTACACCCGTGGTTGGCAAGGTGTTACTGGTGGCGACAATGGCCTTTGGGGCCGAGCGGCACTACCAAACCAAGCAGAGTGCCAACCGGGCACAGGTGAAGGTGAGAAGAACAACTGTGGTCACGGCGCTATTGGTATCGACAACATGTGGCATGATACCGACCCTAAAGGAAACGAAATGGGCGCTGGTTCTAACCCAATGTGGCATGCTAAGAACCTAGAAAACGGTATTTGGGGCTCTTACGCAGCTGCTTACGGTCTTGACCCTGTCAACGATCCTTCAGATAAGTTTGTTGGTACTTATACTCGTCATTACGATAGCGTTGCTGTGGCACCTTGGTTGTGGAACGCAGAGAAGAGCGTATTCCTATCTACGGAAGATAAAGCTTCTATCGAGGTGAAAGCCGATTACGTTATCGATAAAGAGATCGGCGGTATCATGTTCTGGGAACTAGCCGGTGACTACAACTGTTACGTACTGGATGCAAATGGTAATCGTACGGCAGTAGATGCAACTGAACAAGCTTGTGCGGCGGGTAATGGTGAATACCACATGGGTAACACTATGACCAAAGCTATCTACGACAAGTTTAAGTCTGCGACGCCTTACGGTAACAAAGTAGCGACTGGTCCAACACCAACTGAAGCAGTAGACATTACTGTTAGTGTTGGCGGCTTCAAAGTTGGCGACCAAAACTACCCAATTAACCCGAAAATCACGTTTACGAACAACACTGGTCAAGCGATCCCTGGCGGTACTGAATTCCAATTCGATATCCCAGTATCTGCGCCGGACAATGCGAAAGACCAATCAGGTGGTGGTTTGAAAGTGATTGCTTCTGGACATACTCGAGCAAACAACATTGGTGGCTTAGATGGCGTAATGCACCGTGTGTCGTTCTCTCTACCAGCATGGAAAGACTTGCCAGCGGGCGGCACTTACGAGCTTGATATGGTTTACTATCTACCAATCTCTGGTCCGGCTAACTACTCAGTGATTTCTGGTGGTAAAGAGTTTGCGTTTAAGTTTGAACAGCCAGATCTACCAATTGGTGACCTAAATGCGGGCACGGGTGGTGGTACCACTGAACCAGGTACGTGTGATACGACAGGTTTAGTGACATACCCAGCTCTGCCACAAACGGATTGGGCAGGTAATCCAAGCCACGCTAACCAAGGTGATAAGATCATCCACAACGGTGTGGTTTACCAAGCGAACTGGTGGACAGCGGCTGAACCGGGTACAGATGGTAGCTGGTCAACGGTATGTAACATCTAATTATTATGGATTATTTGTTATAGCCTAATGTTTACAGGCACTTAAACAAAAGCGCACGATGATTATCGTGCGCTTTTTTGTTGTGATAGTTTGTCGTTTAATCGAATTGGTAACTTTCAGGTATGACGACAATACCTTTGTCTGAGATTTTAAATCGCTTCGCATCTTCAAGTTTGTTGATGCCAATTTGAGTATGTGGCGGAATACGAACATGTTTATCAACTATGCAGTTGACCAACTGACTTCCTTCACCGACTTCTACGTCATCAAAAATGATGGAATCGACTACCGTTGCACTATCTTGAATGCGTACATTAGAGGAAATAATGGAGTGCTGTACCGAGCCTCCGGAATTGATGACACCGGTAGCAATGATGGAGTTAATAAAAATGCCTTCATTACCCGTGGCCGACGATACAGTACGAGCTGGTGGAAACTGCGGCTCGTAAGTACGAATCGCCCAATTAGACTGATAAAGGTTCATTGGCGGCACAGGTTCTAGTAGATCCATATTCGCTTCATAGAAGGAATCAATGGTACCCACGTCGCGCCAATAGCAATCTTTATCGACGCGCCCTTTACTGCCACAGAATTGATAAGCGTAAACGGATTCGGTATCAATTAGCTTAGGTATGATGTCTTTTCCGAAGTCATGGCTTGATGAATCGAGTTTTGAGTCTTCTTCAAGCGCTTCTTTCAAAACATCCATATCAAAGATATATATTCCCATAGAAACAAGGCTTCTGGTCGCGCTTCCAGGAAGAGTAGGTGGGGTTTCAGGTTTCTCTATAAACGAAGTAACGAGCCCGTTTTCTGTGGTGCCCATTACACCGAATGCTGAAGCATCCTCTACGGGAACATCCATACAGGCAACGGTGAGCTTAGCACCTTTCTCTTTATGCTCTTCAAGCATTGCGGCGTAGTCCATTCGATAGATATGATCGCCGGATAACACAACCACATACTTTGCATCATTTCGCGATAGCAACCACATGTTGTGATAAATCGCATCGGCGGTTCCTTCATACCATGCACCACCTTTGCGCATTTGTGGTGGAACAGCAGTAATGTACTCGCCTAGCTCTGGATTGAATATCGACCAGCCGTCTCGTAAGTGTTTTTGAAGTGAATGAGATTTATATTGGGTTAAAACAAGGATCTTGCGTAAACCCGAATGTAAACAATTGGTTAGTGTGAAATCTATAATTCTATATTTTCCGCCAAAAGGTACGGCTGGCTTGGTTCTGTCATCGGTGAGTGGGCTGAGTCTAGACCCCATCCCTCCTGCTAAAATTACGGCGAGTGCGTCTTCCATAGTATTCCCTTTCCCTTTTCTGACATGCATCAAAACGGTGCTAACCTGAAGGAGGTGGTATGCAACGCAGAGGTTTTGAAAAGCATGTGCTAATGTGCTTATTAGTGAAAAGTCTACTACAAGAATCGAGCCATAGAATATCTCCTTAAAAATCAAGGAGGTTAAAATTTCACTGTAAGACAACTGCACCATATTAGTGAAGCGCTAAATAGCCCGTGCATCAAATTGGCGCAAAATTGTAGAAAGGAGAGGTCAACAAGTATGGATTTACAATGTAAAGTGGCTACAAAACAAGAAGATAAATAGGGTTTTCTAGCTTAATAACTATGGCTAAACAAGGCTTAGGGTTAGCGTCTTAACTCTAAAGGTCTAAAACAGGCGCGTTGATGTAAGGCAAGAGAGCTTTGTATCAACAATTCAAGAGTAGAAGGCCTGAGACAACTCTTTTCACAGTTGTTGAGAGTGAGTGGATAGGTAAGTAGACCACTCACTCAATGAATATGTTCACTATCACTGATAGCGATACGTTATCACTGCACTAAGAGAGACCGACGATATTTCCTTCATCATCAAGATCTAAATTCATAAATGCGGGTTTATCAGGTAAGCCTGGCATCGTCATCACGGTTCCAGATAATGCATAAATGAATCCTGCGCCCGCACACAAGCGCAGCTCGCGGATTGGGACGGTAAAACCAGTTGGTGCGCCTTTGACTGCGGAGTCCGTGGTTATAGATAGTGGTGTCTTCGCGATGCAAACCGCTAAGTTGTTAAAGCCTAATTGCTCAAAATGTTTGAGCTGTTCAGTCGCGATAGGAGTCATTTCTATATTGGTTGCTCCATAGCCCGCTTCACATACTGCCATGAGCTTTTCGAGTAATGATTGCTCTTTGTTGTATAACGGACAAAACTCTACAGGCGTGGTACACGCATCAATAACATGTTGAGCTAGTTCCGTTGCGCCTTGTCCGCCTTGCGAAAAAGCGGTGCTGATGGCTACTTTAACTTCGGGATTAAATTGGTGAATCAGCTCTTCAAGAGCTTTAAGCTCTTTCACACAATCTTGTGGAAACTGGTTAATGGCAACGACAGCAGGTAAACCGTATTTATGAACGTTATTTATGTGCCATTTTAAATTTTCAAACCCAGACTCCAATGCTGCTTGGTCCGGATTAAAAATGGAATCTGGAATAGCCATACCTGGCCGTAAATCGTAGTGTCCGGAATTCGCTTTGAGGCCGCGTAATGTTGCTACGATCACTACACAGTCCGGGGCTTTGTTGGCGGCAGCAGCTTTAATGTTACACGCTTTCTCAAATCCCATATCCGAACCAAAACCGGCTTCAGTTACCGTGTAACCTGACAGTTTTAGCGCAATATCGTCCGCGATAATGGATGAATTTCCATGGGCGATGTTTGCAAATGGACCTGCATGGATCAACGTAGGAACACCTTCTAGAGTTTGCATCAGTGTTGGTGCAATCGCCTCTTTTAGTGTTACTGCCATTGCTCCTGCAACTTGTAGATCTTCCGTAGTGACGGGGGTTCCGTTCAAATCGTACGCTACGACAATTTTCCCGATACGTTGACGTAAATCTTTTAAATCTTTGGCTAGTGCAATTATAGCCATTAACTCGGAAGCAGCTGAAATATCGAACCCTTCGTCACGCTCGAAACCATTGATGGTTTTTCCTGCATCATTGAGGCCAATTTTGACTTTACGTAGTGCACGATCATTATGGTCCATCACTCGTTTCCAAGTAATACTTGCCGTGTCGATTTTAAGTGCTCTTAACCCGGTGCGTGATTCAAAGGCATCATAACCCTCGCGTTGCTCATGGAACAAGCGAGCGTCAAGAGCGGCTGAAGCAAGGTTGTGCGCCGCTGTCACTGCGTGAATGTCACCAGTAAGGTGTAAGTTTAACTCTTCCATTGGAGCTACTTGAGAATAACCGCCGCCCGCTGCGCCACCTTTAATACCGAAGACGGGTCCCATCGAAGGTTGCCTTATACATGCAATAACAGATTGATTAAGCTTTGCTAAACCTTGCGCCAGGCCTATCGTCGTAACGGTTTTTCCTTCGCCAAGAGGAGTCGGCGTGATCGCAGTGACGAGTACAAGTTTACCGTCATCATTTGCTTTGAGTCGTTCCAAACATTTTGGGTGGACTTTGGCTTTGTGCTTCCCGTGAGTGTCATACTCTTCGGGTGATAGTCCTACTTTTTCCGCGATAACATCAATAGAAGAAAGTGGTGTTTTTCGGCAAATTTCGATATCTGACTGCATGGAGAATCCCCAAAGTGGTACTCAGGTAGCGTTGAAAAACTACCTGAGTTATAACGAGTATTATTGTGAGGCAAAGGTCTGCTTGGTGATGGTACTGTTTCGGTTAGGCTTGTAAAGAGTTTACTGCTTCGTATTGTGCGACATACTAACAAAATCTACTCGTTACAGTGCTAGACAAAAACAAAAGGCCACCAAATGGTGACCTTGATATATTTTTAGCTTTAAAGCTGTCGTTTTAACGATCCCAATAAGTCTCTTCTAAGCTATCTTCTCGTTCAGGAAGCGCTCGCGATAGGCGAGGAGAGTGCTGCGTCAACACTTCATAGCTTACTCGGTTTGCGTATTTACAGATCTGAGAAAGCGAGGAGTAGGTTAAGCATCGTACTTCGTGCTTTTCTGAGTTAGGCACTTCTTTTTGGTGGAAAGAGTTTGCTGCCATGTCATGCAGTAAGGCTGAAAGGGCTGCATCACCTGCACCGTTAGTGTTCTTAATCTCTAGTGGTCCACCAAGGTAAGGGCCGATGTGAGAGTAGACCTTCATTGGGTTTTGACAGTCTTCTTTACGCATCGCACGACTAAACTCGTACTGGTTAAAGGCTTCGAGGGAGCTTTCAAGGATGTCGTGTGTGGTTTCTCGTTTTACTTTCTCGTCGGTGTAACCAGCCATGTACAGACCATTTGGTCCTGCTGTACAAAGTACGAGATCAACCCACTCAAGTGCTTTATCAGCAGCTGCTAGCGGCTCTGTTTCACCTGTTAGCGCCGCACCTTCTTCTTCATTCATAGCGACAACAGAAATGTTTTCGCGAATGTATTCTTGCCACCACTGTGCGTTACCTTCGATAACGTACTTTGTCCCTAACGTAAGTACAACAGGGACATCGTGCTTCTTAGCAAAGTCGATCGCTCTTTGTACCGCTTTAGGCATTGGATCTTCTTCTTTACCACGCATTAGGTAAGAAGAAACAACCAGGGCTGATGCTTTCTCAAAGATCTCTTCAGGAATGCTTTCCGGAAGTAGTTGATTCATATGACCTTCGTTGATAGCAAATGTACGCTCACCGTCTTGAGAAATTAGGGTGTAGCAGCGACCAATAGGGCCATCTACCGTTTGTAAATGGTTAAGGTTCATGCGTGAAGACGTACGGCAAAGGTAGCGATAAGCAAAAGAACCGACTTGAATGTTCTTAGACATCACACCGAGCAAAACGGATTTGCTATCGGCTAAAACTGAGTAGTTGTGAAGAGTATTGCCAATCGTGTCACCTGGGTATTGGTGTGTGATCAGGCCTTGCTCAACCAGTTCTTCGTAAAGTGCATCTGCTTTGCTTTCTTCAAGAACGAGCGAATGTCCTTTACTCAGGTTGTATTTCTCTAAAAACGCGTCATCTACACGTGCTTCGATATCTACAATGGTTTGACCGACACCAACAATAGTTGGGCGATATAGCTTAGGTGCCTGTCGGATTTGGTTTACTAATGGATCTCGAGCGTGAGTTGGGAAGTAGTGTTTAGATTTACGCTGACCAGGAAACTTCATGCTTGTTCTTGAGTGAGAAAAAAAAGAGGCGGGATTGTATCACAAAAAAATGAAAATCGTGGCGATTTATTACAAAGAAGTCTGCTCGCTGAAAAAATCAGCGAGCTGAGTAAATAGCAACCAAAGCAGCTGCAATTTATGAGGCTTGTCGTATTGCAATGGGTTGTTTTTTAAACTTGTTGCTCAGCAGCGCCCGGAAAGAGCCTGCTCCGCGCTAACTAAATTTACCCGCGTTACTTTTTCACTTCAGTTGGCTCAACGTAAGCCTTGGTACCCCAAAGTGGGACTGTCGAAAGGCTATGCTTAAAACTACCATCGGTCTCTTTTGTTGTATAAGACAAGTAGAGTAAGGTTTGGTTATCGGCATCATAAATACGGCGAACCTTCATTGTTTTGAAGAAAATGCTTTTTGACTTCTTAAATACAATTTCACCGGACTTACTCTTATCTATTTTTGCAATCATTTCCGGTGTGATTTCGCCAGTCTGACGACATGATATTGAGCTATCACTTGGATCTGCTAAGCTGAAATCCGCTTCGATAGAGGCGATGTGACATGTGACACCTGTTACCACCTCGTCTTTCAACTCACCGACTTTGATGTCTTTCAAAGTAAACCAACCGAGCCCCACGTCAGCAACATCGTTATCTGAACAACCAACTAGAGTAGTAGCAAGCAATGCACTTAACAGCATCTTTTTCATTATTTTTGTCCTTAACTAGGAAAGATATTGATGAAATCTATCAGAGGTTTGCACCTAAAACAAAATTTAGCCACGGAAAGGTCTATGTGCGCTAGGTTTGTTGCGGGCTTCATGCTAATGTACTGCTCTAAACGAAGGTATCAAGATGAATGAACAACAGTTAGCCAGTATCGAGCGTAAAAATACATGGCTGTATGATCTGGTCGAAGTTGAATTTCCGACACCAGAGAGTTTGAAAGGGCGCGATGTCTATTTCAAAACGCTAGAAAAAGCAACGTATCAAGTAGTCGACAAAGACACACTACTGGAAAGTGACTCTGAATTTAACCCCGACGATATTTTTCTGGTCGATTTTCATCGACTGACCATTATGTTCTCTATCTTGCAATCTCAGCGCTGGGAACAGCAGTATGATAAAGATATGATCATTGAATATCTGACACAGATTATCCTCACGCCAGATTTTGAATTATATGTTGGTTTTAAATCTGGAGTCCCAATTGGTGCTGCTATTGTTAGCCATCTCGAAGGAAATACACTCATCTCTGATGTTGCTGTTTCTGAATCAAAATACAAAAGCTCGTTTGTGGCTGATCTGGCTAAAAGACTAAGCACCGAGCAAAAACTGTTAGACTCAGTGGTTATCGAAAACTAACTTACACATCAATGTGCATAAAAAGTAAAGCAAGATGACGTTGGGTGATCTTGCTTAGAAAAACTGTAATTGCTCCCTTCTATTTCCATGAAATGCCAAGCTCGTCGTTTCAACAATCCCAAACTCAAATAAGATTAATCCAAACATTCTTAAAATCAGCTTGGGCTTGAGCCTTTAAGACGTCTGGAGATGGCTATGGCAATTACCAATATTAAGTGCGTGATATTTGACTGTGATGGTACGTTGGTCGACAGCGAAAGACTGTGTTGCCAAGCGCTCGTCAATGTATTTAACCAGCATGGGGCTGAGTTAACGATGGAAGAGTGCGTTTCTCACTTTAAAGGAGGAAAGCTCGCTGACATCCTTTTAGATACTAAAGAATTGAAAGATATCAAAGTCCCAATTGATGTTTTAGAGCCGCAATACCGAGAAGAAGTCCAGTCTCTTTTTGTGCGTCACTTACAGCCGATGGATGGCGCAAAACGATTAATTCAGTTTTTGGATTCGCATAATATCGAATATTGTGTGGCGTCTAATGGACCTAAAGATAAAATTGAATACGCTTTGGAGTTAACCGGTTTACTCGATGCTTTCCGAGGGAAAGTGTTCTCGGCATTCGATGCGAATAGTTGGAAGCCTGAGCCCGATTTAATCATGTACAGTGCTATGAGCATGGGCTTTTTACCAAGTGACTGTCTTTATATTGATGACACGCCTAAAGGAGTTGAGGCGGGACTAAACGCCGGTATCAAAACGATACAGTTATTTAATGGTGAAGCTATCAATCGTGTTGATGACGAGCGTGTAATTCGCATTCATCATTTAGATGAATTAAAAGAGCAGCTGTGTGGCTGCTCTGTTTGACCTACTAATGGCAAACCGGACTCAAGCTGTGGATGTGCTTAAGTTTAGACTGTAGGTAAGGCGTTTGATGTAGACATTGGATAGATGAGAAGTTTTTTGTATGAAATCCGCAAGCAGCGCATGTGAATTTCTCGCCATCCGATGAAATGAGATATTCATCTCCTTGGCAGAGTGGGCAATTCAGGTTCTCTATGTCTTTTGTGTCTTTGTAATTATTCATATTGTTTTCCAGCAGCAAATTGGAATTGGCAAGATCAAGCATAGCGGAACGCTTTGTTTAAGAACATTATTTCATCCGGTACAGCGAGAACTTGAGATTCACTTCAAATATCCACTTGGATGTCGTAGAAAATATCGAAGGTAATAGTTGAACACGGTTTAAAGAAAAGGGCTCCTTAAGGAGCCCTTGTTGATCATAAGTTCCACAACGTTATGCGGTGCGGTAGCGTTGTAATATCTCACCAAGAGAAACGGAGGCTTGCGTGAGATTAGCGACGCCAGCGGTAGATTGCTCCGCCACTTCTCTGATTGTGCTTGATTGACTACGAATTTCTGAAAGTTCCGATGCAATATCGTTAGCAACTGCGCTTTGTTCTTCAGCAGATGTGGAAATCTGAATGCTCATGTCCATTAATGAGCGTGCTGACTCGGCAATAGAGGTAACATCATGGCCGATTTCATCAATAAGCTGGCTGCTGGTTTGAGCTTGCTGAACGGTTCGGTTGGTGATTGAAGCAATGTTCTGGCTCTCAATTTGAAGCTTCTCAATCATGGCTTGGATCTCTACTGTTGCCTGTTGAGTTCTGCTTGCTAATGTACGTACTTCATCGGCAACCACTGCAAATCCACGACCTTGTTCACCAGCACGGGCTGCTTCGATTGCTGCGTTTAGCGCCAACAGATTAGTTTGTTCTGAAATGGCGTTAATCGTTGTGATCACGTCATTAATCTGCGTCGTATTCTCGTTTAAATTGGTTACTGACGTAGAGGCTTGTTCAATATAGCTAGATAACGTCTCTATCTCGCCAATCACGTTTTGTACACGGCTTCTGCTTAGTTCGATCTTCTGGGCATCTTGGTCTGACTGCGTCGTTGCTTGTTGAGAAATACTTGATACCTCCTTTGCAGAGGCTGTCATTTCTTCCATTGCCGTCGCGACTGAATCAAGCGTTTGATATTGATGAGATATCTGGGTTTCACTCAACTGCATATCTTTTTCGAATGCAGAAGATGTCTCGCTCAACATCGTTGCATTATTTTTAACACTATTAACCAGTTCACTTAAGGTATCCATAGACTTGTCTAGCGCACAGCCGATGGTACCGAATTCATCTCGACCAGGGTGAAAACCAAGACGAGAGGTTAAGTCACCGTCACCAATTTTTTCGGTTGTTGTATATAAAACCCACAGAGCTCCTCCGATAAACGTTGCCACCCAGTAAGAGAATAGGGCAAAAGGAATAACCCATAAGAAGCTGAGTAATAGTGACGATAGAGCTGATGATTTTACCGATTCGTATTGTGTGGACACATTTTGAGTCAGCTTAATCACTTCTCCAGAATGCAACTTGGCATAAGCGGTGACAGACCCATCGACAAAAGAACTCTCGCTTACGCGGTTCGATTTCGATACGCCGTCAATTTCTGTAGCGCGGTTTGATTGAGCATCAACGATACCAGAAAGCTTCGCTTCGCTCGCCGAGATGGCTTGCTGCTCAAATTGTTGTATTTCATTGAAGTAGCGGCTTCCAGCCACTGAAGTGAGGGCTACTAAAAACAGTAGGAATATAACCCACATTTTGTCGTTGATAGACATCTTGATAAACAGCCTGTCTATCGTTCTAAACTCAACTTCTCTCATTTAAAGCTCCATTAGAGATAAAAGATATTGACCAAATCTATTGCTATATCGAAACAAAATATGCGAAGTTAATCAGCAAAATATGTAACGAATACTAAATTTAGTTTAAGAAATGAGATCTAAGGACGCCTATAACAGTATGTTATATCTTTAAATTGACATGAATGTTGATAAAAGAGTCATTTCTCTAAAGTGTTAAGCGGATATGAAATCTAATTGCAATCGTTTACTTTTGATTATGCTCATAGGTTTTTAAATCTTTACTTCTCGCTGTCATGAATGTGTCATATAAAGACTATAAAAAGGAGTTGCTGATGTGGATATGGCAAGAGCCAGGCCGTCAGCAAGTAAAAGCAAGAGAGCTTAAAATAAAGGAGGTCACAATGAGCGACCAATACCAAAACGATGAGAGCCTAGAGCTGCTAGATGCGCTTGAAATTGGCATTATCTTGTCGGAATACGTTGGCTCAGACAACGAAGCCGAATAGCGGAACACTCTCATCTCGTCGTAATTGACGTTATACTAGGTTCATGTCACACCAAGCCCTAGAGGCCAAAACTGGCGTCGAATGAACTTTCTAGCCCACCTGCATATCGCAGATCACAGTAACAGCCATTTGTTGGGAAACTTGCTTGGAGACTTCGTAAAAGGAGATCCAAGCAAGCTGTATGATCGCGATATCTCAAATGGCATCAGATTACATAGATTTGTTGACCGTATTACCGACCATCATCCAATCGTCAACGAATGTAAGCCTCATTTCACTGGTGTTGCGCGACGTTTTGCACCTATCGCTTTGGATATGTTTTGGGATCATTGCCTCGCAAAACACTGGAACGACTTTCATTCCGTGCCTCTCGAACACTTTGTAAAAACGGCATACGAGAGAGTAAACCGAGAGGTTCATGAACATTTGCCGCCACGTTTTTTGGTGCTCCACAGCAGAATGTGGCATGGCCGATGGCTTCAATCCTATCAAGATCTAGACAATATAGAATTTGCACTACATCGGATATCGCAAAGAAGTCCTAGAATGGCAGACTTAACCACAACATTTAAAGTGATTGAAAGTGATTACACCGAATTAGAAGAGAAGTTCTCGTCACTTTATCGAGATGTTTTGCGCCAGTCGTATGATTTTCAGCAACAGCTTAACGACTCAACTCAATGAGATAGAAAAGTAGTATGGCTTTAGGGGCTCTGGTAAACTCTGCGCTCCAAAAATAATGAGGTTACACATGTCTGTTAATTTTGCTGATTTAGGCATCGAACAAAAGCTAATCGAGACGCTAGGCAATCTAAATATCGTGACGCCAACACCAGTGCAAGAAAAGTCAATTCCACACGTCCTTGCAGGAAAAAACTTACTTGCTGCTGCACAAACTGGTACGGGAAAAACGGCTGCGTTTGGTTTACCTATCATACAAACCGTTCAGCAAAAGAAACTTAACGGCACACCTCAAGCATTGATTTTGGTTCCAACACGCGAGCTTGCACAGCAGGTATTTGATAATTTGAATCAGTACTCGGCAGAAACAGAACTTCGCATCGTGTGTGTTTATGGTGGTACAAGCATTGGCGTACAAAAGAGAAAGTTAGAAGAGGGCGCTGATATTTTGATTGCCACGCCAGGCCGCCTTTTGGATCACCTGTTTAATGGTAACGTAAACATCTCTAAAACCGGTATGCTCGTGTTAGACGAAGCCGACCGTATGTTAGATATGGGATTTTGGCCTGACTTGCAGCGCATCTTCCGACGTTTGCCTGCTGAGAAACAGATCCTATTGTTCTCTGCGACATTTGAGAAGCGAATCAAAACTATTGCGCATAAACTCATGGAATCGCCAGTTGAAGTCGAAGTTTCACCAGCAAATACGACTGCTGAAACGGTAGCACAAATGGTTTATCCAGTGGATAAAAAACGGAAACGTGAATTGCTAGCGTACTTAATTGGCTCGCGGAATTGGCAGCAAGTGCTTGTATTTACAAAAACGAAGCAAGGCAGTGATGAGTTAGCGAAAGAGCTCAAGTTAGATGGCATCAAAGCGGTTTCTATCAACGGCGATAAATCACAAGGCGCCCGCCAAAGAGCTTTGGATGAATTTAAACAAGGTAAGGTGCGTGCTTTGATTGCAACCGATGTGGCAGCACGAGGGTTAGATATTCAAGAGCTAGAACAAGTCGTGAACTTTGATATGCCATTCAAAGCAGAAGATTATGTCCATCGAATTGGCCGCACTGGAAGAGCAGGAAAGTCAGGTTTGGCGGTTTCTCTGATGAGTAGAGATGAGGAGTACTTGTTGCAAGCTATCGAGAACCTGCTTGATCAACGCTTACCCCAAGAATGGCTGGCAGGTTTCGAACCAAGTCTTGTAGAAGAAGTTGAGCCTGAACAAAATGGGGGTGGGCGCCGTCGTAGTCGTTCATCTGAGAAGCGTAAGCTAAAAGCAAAATTGGCGATTCATAAGAATCGTGGTAAATCACGTAGCTCTCGCTAAACCGCGCAAATTTTTGTTCTTACATAATCAGGCTGTTTTTGCCTCTTCATAGACGTCTAACGTTTGGGGGATAGCAAGTAGGTACCCTTGATACATATCGAAACCGAGCTTTTTCATTAAGCGAAGTTGATGCTCGGTTTCAATTCCTTCGATAACGGTTTTAGAGCATAACGCTTTTGCGAGTGATAATGCATCGTTAAGCGCTTTAAAATCACCGTTTTCATACCTTAGCAATAAAGAGCGATCCATCTTGATTATATCTGGGCAAACGCTTCTCACTCGCTCAGTTGTCGATGCATTGACGCCATAATCGTCAATCGCTAATTTAAATCCTTCAAGACTTAACTCCCGAGCAGCTTGAGACAAAGAGAGTTCATCCTCCACCTTCAATTCAAGTAACTCCATGACGATTTGTTCATTCATCAAATGCGATTCATAAATGGTTTGTTTTAGCAGTCGGTTATACGTGATGTCTTTGACTAGTATCTCTGCCGCTACCGGTAATACATTGAGAAACAATTGTTTTGTGTGAAAGCGAGACTGAGAGAAATTTTTGATATGGATTAGGCGACTTAAGCGTTCAACATTGAGCAAATCTTGAGTGGGAGTCGCTTTGGATTGGAAAAACTGATCTGGCCTAACCATGGTGCCATTGGCATTGCTAATTCTTACCAGTGCTTCAAGGCCAACGATGGAAATATCGTTCTTATATATGGGTTGAAAGACACTGCGGAGAGTGAAGTTCGCGTATTTCGCAATATACTGCCCGTCGGCTTCTTTCCGGATGCAACTAAGTAGTTGCGAGATGTTCATCATTGTTACCACAACCTAAATCAATGTCTCAACATCAGCGTTATCGCGCTAATTTTTCTATTTCATTGGCAATGAATCTAAGTGTGCTCATTAACTCAAGCAAGAACGATGGTAATGGATGGGTAGCTTTGTCGAGTGATATCAAACAAATTGATGAAATAATTGATAATCTCAGCACTTCAATTTGATGCTACCATTGCAGTACGGCATACAACTGCAAATATTTTCTGACTAACTGCTGTTTGTTCGAACGCCGTAAAGGATGCCCAAACTTAATGTAACAAGGGCTAATACCGAATCGAGTGTCCAAAGATTGCGTGAGTTGCGACTCGCTGGTGTACAGTGTGATTCCTTGTTCTGTGTATTCGTTGATCTGATCGGGTAGTTCACCCATCCACCAATGAAGCAATTCTCGGCTCGTTTTGCTGCGACTTATCCAATGATCGCAAACCAAAAAGAGTAGGTCATTAGGCTGTAAGGCATAACCATATTCACTCTGCCATTCCGTAATTGATGAGAGTAAGTTTTCCCGGCAAGATTTTCCGGCACTGACCATATGGTGACTCAGAACCCAGACAGTGCCAATGTCGGATGAAATTCGATAGTGATGGGGAAGGTCTGGAGAATCCAACACTTCGATTGGCTTTATCACGCAGTTGTATCCAAAGTGACGAAAAGTATGTTCCATCCTTCTTGAAAAAGCGAGACCAAGATGATGCTCACTCATGCCTTGGTTATGCACCGCAGGGTAATGCTTTTCACACAGCTTAAGACAGTCGTCTTGAAAATCATTAACACTTTGAATAACTAGGTCGAGTAGCAAAGAATATCCCTTAATAATTACAAAACGAACTGCAAAAGGTTAGCATAGTCTTTTGAGAATAGACTAATTTACTTCGGCAACTTCTTGATCTAAACACCAAATTTCTCACAAATGACCGTGTCTAATCTTTAATAGAGCAACACGAAAGAAGCAGAAGTTGAACAAAAATTTGAAAGGGAAAAAATGATAAAGCTAGAACGCGCACAAAAAGAGGCGTTGGCCACCGCCATTCAAGATTACATGCAAGACGAGCTAGATGTTGAAATTGGCCAGTTCGATAGTGAGTTTCTAATTGATTTTATTACAGAAAAACTAGGGCCAATTTATTATAACAAGGGTGTTGAAGATGCTAAGTTACTGGTTGAACGCAGAATGTTAGAAGTTTCCGAAGAGCTGTATGAGATAGAACAAGAAGTTAAGCTGTAAGTTTCAGTTTTACAAACGATTTAAAGTTCCTTCAAAAAATTCGAACAACTTGATAGATACGGTACCATTGGCTGGATGTAAATGATGGTAAATAATCTGTTTCATATGACGTAAATAGGTTAATGTAGTGTTTCTTGCTCAGCATTAACTTAGGAATATATCTAGGAACTTGAGATGGATACACTGGTAAAGAATTACAACCTTACTGCACGCGTGATGCATTGGTTATCAGCGCTGTGCATTATTGGTCTATTTGCAGTGGGTTTGTGGATGGTCGACCTTAGCTATTACAGCGAATGGTATCGAACTGCGCCGCATTACCATCGCTCTGTCGGTATTTTACTCGCTATTTTAACTTTGGCACGCATCGTATGGAAACATGTGACGGCGTCACCAAAGGTAGAAGGCAAACGTTACGAAGTGCTTGCTGCTAAAGCAGCGCATGGTGTCATGTACCTACTATTGATCACCATCTTTGTTTCAGGTTACCTCATTTCAACGTCTGATGGACGCGGCATCGAAGTGTTTAATTGGTTCACCGTGCCAGGAGCGGGAGAGTTATTCCCAGGCCAATCAGATATTGCAGGTGAGATTCACTTCTATGCAGCTTGGGCAGTCATCCTGATTGCAGGCTTACATGCTATTGCTGCACTAAAACACCACTTTATCGATAAAGACAACACATTAAGAAAAATGTTAGGAGCTTCAAAATGAAAAAGTCACTTTTCGCTACAGGATTAGCTATCGCTATGGCACTGCCATTTGGTGCGCAAGCTGCAGATTATGTCATCGATACCAAAGGTGCTCACGCTTCAATCAACTTTAAAGTTAGCCACTTGGGTTACAGTTTCATCAAAGGTCGTTTCAATACATTTTCTGGTGACTTTTCTTTTGATGAAAACAACATTGCTGATTCAAAAGTAAATGTTGTTGTTGATACAACCAGCCTAGATTCAAACCATGCTGAACGTGACAAACACATTCGTAGTGGTGACTTCATCGATGCTGGTAAATACAGTGAAGCAACCTTTACGAGCACAAAAGTGGTTGATAAAGGCAATGGCAAACTAGATGTAACTGGTGATCTAACGCTACACGGTGTTACTAAGCCTATTACTATTGAGGCTGAATTCGTTGGTGCTGGCAGTGACCCATGGGGCGGCGAGCGCGCTGGCTTTGTTGGCAACACTCGCCTAGAGCTTGCTGACTTTGACATCCCAGTAATGGGTGCTTCAAGCTACGTCGATATGGAACTTCATATCGAAGGTATTAAGAAGTAATTAGTTCCTTTTAGATACACTAAAAGCGCTCTTCACTTGAAGAGCGCTTTTTTATTATCTTAATCACATCACTAACATCGATAAACCAGTCAGTGATAGCGATTGAAAGCCAATAGACGTTGTAAATGTTTAGCGAATTACGCTGTTTCTAACTCACTTTTTTCCACTAAGTTTAAACGCTCACCAAAAATCGGGCGTAGTGCTTTTAATACTTCAGTACGAGTAACCACCCCGACCATCTGCCCATTTTCAAGCACAGGAAGCACTTGTGGCTTACTTACTTTGATACTTTTAGCGCGTTCTTCGAGAGACAAAGACGTCAAGCGAGTGGCAATACCCATACTGCTCGCTGGGTACAACTGCTCTTTATCGATACATAGGAATTCCACAACATCAACGAGGCGATCATCAGCGTCAATTGCGACCACATCTCTGCTCATGATGTCGACGACTTTTTGGTCTTTCACCGGAATGTAGTCCTCACACCATAGTTCTACCATCACATCGTGAGCAGAGAAGAAGCCAACTAATCGATTTTGTACGTCTACAACAGGTGCGCTAGTTACGTTGTTATCAAGTAACACATCCAGCGCGGCTGCAATTGGCGTTTCTGCACGAATGGTGACTGGTTTTGGGTTCATAATGTCTTTAACAAAAGAGGCATTTTTCATGGTGAAATCCTTAACTGACGACAGTGTTGTAGTTGTAGTGATAGAAGAAATATTCGCTGCTTTTAGTTCTGGTCGGCGAAAAATACACCAGTTTGAAAGGCCAACTAATACCGCTCCGCCGACGATGTTGCCAAGCGTGACAGGAATTAAGTTAGCGGTAATAAAGTGGCTAATGTTTAGGTCTGTGTATTGTGACGCGGGCACACCGACAGATGCCCAAAAAGATTCAGGTGCAAAATTCGCGATAACAATACCAAGTGGAACCATAAACATGTTCGCAACACAGTGCTCAAAACCGCTGCTGACAAACATTGCCACAGGCAAAATTGTCATTGCTGCTTTTGTCATTGCATTTGCAGAACTAAATGTCAGCCAAATCGCTAGGCAGACCAACAGGTTACAGAGAATACCGAGTGCAAACGCTTGAATGAGAGTGTGGTGAAGTTTGTGTTGTGCGATGTTAAGCGCATTTAATCCCCATTGACCGCCATCCATCTGATAAAGACCAGCAGCAGTAACCAGCGCAAGTAGGAACATCGCACCAATAAAGTTACCAACGTAAACTTTGCCCCAGATCGAAAGCATCTTACCGAACGATATTTGCTTATTGGCCCAAGAAATACTGGATAGGACGGAGCTGGTAAATAATTCACCACCGCAGATCACTATGAGGATCAATCCCATGCTAAATGCGAGTCCACCAGCTAGGCGGCTCAAGCCCCAACCAGCGCCCGTACTACCGGTGGTCACCGTGATGTAAAACAAGAATGCTAACCCGATGAACGCGCCGGCCATAATGGCGAGGCTTAATGTCATACTGCTGGTTTTGTTTGCCTTACTTAACGCAAATTTTTCCGCTTCAACCATCATCTCTTTTGGAGAAAAATACTGGTGATTTTGAGAACTGGTCACCGCCATATTGACTCCTTAATTTGTAATCGCATAAAAAATCCTTGGTTATTAACTCAAAAATGAAATTGTTGTTTTTATTAAGAGCCTCAATGACTTCGGTTTCAAAACCATTGAGGCTTGCGGTGTTCCCGAACCGCGTACTCAGAATAGGGAGAGCGGTTAGTAAGGTAAAATTGATAATATTTAGAAACCTCATCAAATTAATTGATAACTTTACGGGGCTAGGTAAAATGAACTCTATTGCTTATTGGGGCATGCTTTAACAATTGTGGGAATTGGGAAATACCCACTAATAATGGAGGACACTTTGCGCTACTCACTTAAGCAATTAGCGGTTTTCGACGCAGTTGCAGATACCGGCAGTGTAAGCCAAGCCGCAGAAAAATTGGCTTTGACACAATCAGCGACGAGCATGTCGCTTGCGCAATTAGAGAAGATGCTTGGCAGGCCGTTGTTTGAGAGGCAAGGCAAGCAAATGGCGTTAACCCATTGGGGGATGTGGTTACGACCAAAAGCAAAACGCTTGCTACAAGATGCATTGCAGATTGAAATGGGCTTCTATGAGCAACATTTATTGAGTGGTGAGATTCGTATGGGAGCGAGTCAAACCCCAGCAGAGCACTTAGTTCCCGACCTTATCAGTATCATTGATAATGACTTTCCAGAAATGCGTATTTCTCTCGGTGTACAAAGTACAAAAGGGGTGATTGATGGGGTATTAGATTACAAGTATGACTTAGGGATTATTGAAGGGCGCTGTGATGATAACCGTTTACACCAAGAAGTATGGTGTCGTGATCATCTTACTGTTGTCGCAGCTTCTCATCATCCTTTTGCGCGTAATCAGTCTGTTAGCCTTGCGCAGTTAGAGCAAGCGAAGTGGGTACTAAGAGAGCATGGCTCTGGCACACGAAAAACATTTGATAGTTCTATTCACCACCTTATTGAAGATTTGGATGTGTGGCGCGAGTACGAACACGTTCCGGTGTTACGTAGTTTAGTTGCTAATGGTCAGTACCTTACTTGCTTACCGTATTTAGATGTAGAGCGATATATAGAAGCAGGTCACCTTGTGGCATTAAATGTACCTGAGTTAAAAATGGAAAGGACGCTTTCATTTATATGGCGTTCAGATATGGCAGAAAACCCATTAGTCGACTGCATTAAAAGAGAGGGGCTGCGAATGATGAAAGGGAAGCCTTCAGTTCTTTAAAGGTTGATTAAATATGCCTACGAGATGAGTTGGTTTATTCCCTAAATCTGTTGATTTATCGGTTGCGTCAAACTTTTAATGTAAATTGTGAAAATAATAATATCTTATTGTGATCAATATCACCGATAAGCTGAGCTGATGTATCTAACATGTGTCCTTGATTTCAATGTATGAAGGCAGTTATTGAACCATATAGGTACGATAATAGCCGAGTAGGTATGACTACCATGACGACACTTTTAGCTATTTCTATTACTACTGGAATTTTATCTGGCGTATGGGGTTGGATCGCCATCTCTTTAGGTTTGCTTTCTTGGGCTGGTTTTTTAGGTTGCACGAGCTACTTTGCAGCGCCAACGAGCGGATTGAAAGGACTAGGCATCAGCTTAATCACCAATATGACAGGCGTATTCTGGGCAATGGTAATTATTCACGGTTCCACTTACGTTGGGTTGGAAATTATTGGCTATGTGATTACCGCTATTGTGGCATTCTTCATGTGTATTCAAGCTAAACAGGCTTGGCTCGCGTACATCCCTGGTACTTTTATTGGTTCATGCGCAACATTTGCGGCTGATGGAAACTGGCAACTTGTTATTCCATCGTTGTTGCTAGGTGGTGTGTTTGGCTATCTAATGAAAGCGACAGGGCTATGGTTGCATACGAAATCAACCGCTACTTCATCTTCGCTTGCTGAGCAAGCACAGTAGTGAACCCCCGATCTTATTGGTATCCACTGTGTATTGAGTTTTATCCCTCTCAATACCCTTAATCAAAATTAATGATGTTTGATACAAGCACACCAAATTGGTGTGCTTTTTTTGTATTACAAGACAATACGCTGAGTGCAAAATACGCCTAACTCATGTATTGCCGTTGGCCATGGTAACAACGCGTTTAAGTGTCCAGCGCAGAAGAACAGGAATACACTCCATGCCTTTCTCTTCACAATGAGAAACAATAGCCAAAGCTAAGTCCGGTTTTGCATGTTTTTTCAAAACACGATTTACGACTTTTTTAGCAGGGATAGGGTGGTCATGAGGAACTTTGATGATGTCCTTAAAGAAAAGTTCAAACCCATTGTTGTACAGAAAGTGCTCGATGTCTCGGTCGGGTAATTCCGTAAGTCGATGCCTTTCCTGATCATGGTCGAGCTGTGCTCGTACTGCATGCGCGTACTTTTTCCCTGCTGGGTCGCCATCGGTAACGACATGCCAATCAATACCAAACTCTTTTGCTACTTTGATGAGTGATTTTAGACCTGATTGAGCAAACTCAACGATTTGAACCCCTTCGGCAGCCAAGTCATACCCGCATTGACGAGCCAGTTCATGAAAAAGCCAAACTTCGGTTTCGCCTTCAACAAGTAACCAGCACCGCGCAAATAATGCTCCTGAACGATGAAAACGAATATGGAAACCAATTCGGCGCAACTCGTCTCGACCAAACTTTGTTGAGTTTAAACTCTTAGCGATGGTTCTGTCTGATAGCCGAATTAAACGTCGAATTGAATACAGTGGAACAGAACCGAGTAACGTGCCACTGTTGGTGGTTAATATCTTTTGCATTGGCAACAATTGCAATAAGGACCACGCTCTCGCTAGATGAGTTGGATGCAGTCGACCTTCTGGATCTTCAATGATCAGTATTGGTCTCGCACAGCGCCTTAAATCGGTGGGGCCTTTAGCTTGAAGATAGGCATTGAGTAACCCCATTAAGAGCAAGCGGCTTTGTTTGTCATTGGTTTCTTTCAAGAACTGACTCAAACCTTTATCAGAGGAAGGGCTTGTATAGAAAAGACCATCACGAGGTTTGCGTGGGTTACCTTTACTGACACTTCTGAATGCAAAATAGTGTTCAACAAGCGTTTGCATTGAGTCGAGGCTACTACGAATCTCACCTTTATTCACATGGCCAGGCATAGCCAATAAGCGTCGACAGGTGTTGTTGATTCGTTTTTCAATCCGAGCATTTTTACCATCGCCGTTGACATGGTTTAAATCTGGGAAGCGTCGGGAGTCGCGTAGTCGGATTACAGGGTGAAGTGTCATTAACTCAATAGCGAGTTTCTCTGAGTGGTGAAGTTTTTTGGGTTTGCCGTTATGATCCAAAAACGCGTACTCTGTATTAATGCCGTGCTCATCGCGAGACGCACTAATACGATAGTAAATGACTTGCTCACCATCTTCGTTGGTGCACCATGTAGGCTTTATGCGTCTGTAGCGTCCCGCTTTTACTTCGTTTTTATCCTGTGCTTTAAAACAAACAATGATCTGTAAGTGTTGTGTTTGTGGATGAGAAATTGAGTAGTCAACGTGAAAATCTTTCAGTTTGAATTGATACAATGAGCCATTGGCAGGTAATGCGATGGAAAGGGCATCGAGTAATGATGATTTGCCCCACGTGTTTTCACCGATAAGCGTGGTGAGTTCGTCAAAAGAGAGTGAAAGGCGTTTGATGCCTCTAAACCCGGAGATTTCGATGCGTTCTAGTCTCATCTCAATCCTCCTTGCAATTATTTGAATTATCGAGAGTTATTTTGCTACTCCTAAGCATATATGAATTCGAAATTTTTGAGTTAAGCTCAGTTCACAAAATTACGAGAGCCTCTTACTGAATAGAGACCGTTACAAGCGAGGCTTGCTTTCAAAGCCGGGGGACAGCATCGTGATCACTTAAACATGAAATCCTAAATCGCAGTTTCATAAAATTCATGATTCTGTCATGATTCACTTCTTATTATTATAAGGAATGAAAAAAGAGAAGATGAAGATGAATAACAATCATAAGCCAGTGAGAATCAAACTGGCACACATCAATGACACACATTCCTACTTTGAACCAACGTCATTACAGTTAAAGCTTAAGATAAACAATGAACTCACGCTAGAGCCCTATGTCAGTGCTGGCGGCTTTTCTCGTATCGCAACCCGAGTCGAGCAGTTAAGAGATGATGCTCAGCGCCAAGGTCATGGGATGTTGTTCCTCCATGCCGGAGATTGCTTCCAAGGTACGCTGTATTTCTCATTATTTAAAGGCAAAGCCAATGCCGACTTATTGAACGCATTAAAGATTGATGCAATGGCGTTAGGTAACCATGAATTAGATATGGGGAATGAGCCAGTTGCATTGTTTTGCCAACGTACTCAGTTCCCATTGCTTGCTGGCAACTGGGATTTATCCAATGAATCACTTAAAAAACCTCACCGTATCAGTGATTGCAAGGATGTATATAGTTACCAACCGGATACACAGAGCGCTCAATACATTGTTAAAGAATTCCATGGTGAGCGGGTCGCGATTTTCGGATTATCCATAGATAAAATGAGCGACATCGCAAACCCTGATGCAGACACGCCTTTTCACTCAGCAATTGAAACCGCCAAGGCGACCGTAAAACAAATCCATTCATCAGGTATAAAAAATATTATTCTTCTGAGCCACTTAGGTTATGAAGGTGATTTAGAGTTAGCTGAGCAAGTCGCAGGTATTGGTATAATTGTTGGTGGACACAGCCACCGGTTGCAAGGTGATTTTTCATCAATAGGGTTAGGACAAGACGATCCCTACGGTATCAAAATTAATGATACCTATGTGGTGCAAGCGGGTTTCCATGCTTTGACAATGGGGCACTGCGTCATTGAGTTTGATGAACACGGTAAAGCAACGATGTTGAGTGGACAAAATGAACTGTTGCTTGGTCGACGTATTTTTTGGGACTCGACGCTAAACCAACAGCTCGACCAAGGTGTATTCGAAACCGCGTGCGACTTCATCCATGGTCAACCGAATGTCGTGGTTTGTAAGAAACACCCGGAAACTCAAGCGATCCTGAGCGATAAATATATTCCTCAGGTCAGGCAGTTACAGTCACAAGTCATTGCTAGTGTTGACACCAAAAAGCGTCATGTGAGAATTCCCGATGAATTTGGTGAGAGTGAGTTGGCTTCCTCCGTTGCCCGATCATTTCTGCACTGTTTAAACAAACGTGGATATGACGTTCAATTTGCAATTCATAATGCGGGTGGCGTGCGAACCTCTTTGAACCCTGGCAACATTACAGTGGCAGACATTGCCGGACGGCTGTTGCCTTTTGCCGTTCCTATCGGCTTTTACGATGTAAAAGGCAGCGCTATTCGCCGTGCACTTGAAGGCGCGATAAATAATGCACTCAACAATGGCGTAGAAGGCACTGGATCTGGCAGTTATCCGTACACTTACAATTTAAACTTCGAGTACCACGCAGATGCCCCAAAAGGCGAAAGAGTTCAATCATTAGTGATTTTTGATGGTAAACAATGGGTAGGTGTTCAAGATGATGTTTGGTATCGAGGGACTTCTTCTGCCTATACGATGAAAGGGAAAGAGGGGTACGACGCATTGCAGGAGATGAAAGGAGAAGGGCGTGTGACCAGTTTGTCCATGGCTGATTGTTTTATTGAACTCCTGACCGATGAGCCAAACTGTTTGAATCAAAGTCACAAACTTTACACAAAGCGACGTCGATAATAGATACTGGTATTCATTTTGCTGCTCTCCACTTACTACATGGGTTGATGAGGATGGCAGTATGTGGAATAAAGATTGGGCAGATACGGTAGTCGTGGTTGCCTGGATCGCAATTTGGTCAACACTGGTCTACTTTGTGCCTCTAAGCGGCTTTTGAATTGCTAAGAATGTGGATGCTACAAAAGGGAGCAGTAATGCTCCTTTTTTGTATCTATCTTCCCCGCTAGGCCTCTAACCAATGAAGAGTTTGTCTTGAGCCATTTGCTGCTTTTTGTCTGTTTACTATAGTTGCGGTGGTTGAATCCATTTCTTTCTTTTTATAGTGCTTCCTGATTTTTGATAAGAATTTTATTTCGATAAGACAAGGTTTTTTTGTTGGAAAGCCTGACGCTCGGCGTTATTATGTCGGCGTTTGGGGAGTAGTTAGCGCAAGTTTACTTATCGTCATCTCGTTAAGCATCAGCTTATCCGGTAAGTAAAGGTGTTACGTGGTTCATTCACGTCAACACTTCAACGAGACCAACGCATTCATTGACTAACAGCACATAATCGTTATGTGGCTGTTGGTTGTTATTGTCTGCGGAAGGTCACCAAACGAAGTCCTTCCGCCATGGGAGGAAATATGTCTCTTATCGAAAATACCACCCAATTGAGCCAATCGGTGCCTCTTCAAGAATCATTAGCGATGTATGGTGCTTTTGGTTTATTTACCCTTGTTCTTGTTACTCTTGATATCTATCAAACACGTGGTGGCGTTATCACGATGAAAAAAGCCATCGTTTGGAGTGTTTTTTGGTTCTTGCTTGCCTTTGTTTTTGCTGGTTCTATTTATTTATTCTGGGACTTTTACGCGCCACATAGCGCTTATACGAACGACAAAGCAACGATTTCATTCTTAACTGGTTACTTACTAGAGAAGTCGTTAAGCGTTGATAACTTGTTTGTGTTTGCCATCATCTTTGCACAATACAGTGTGCCGGAGCACTTGCGCCCGAGAGCATTGCTTTGGGGGGTGATAGGTGCGCTAGTTTTACGCGCTGTCATGATTGCGGTTGGTGCTCAGTTACTTGCACAGTATCACTGGGTATTGTACTTATTTGCTGCTTTCCTTATTTGGACGGGTGTTAAGCTAGCTCGCGACAAAGGCGAAGCAGAAGAAGTTAATCCATATCCGGAGCAGTTGATTCGAAAGGTATTGCCAGTTACAGATGACTACCAAGGAAATCACTTAATCTTAAAGCAAGCTGGTAAGTGGGTGGCAACACCGATGCTGATCGTTGTTGGTGTCATTGCAGTAATGGACGTTATGTTTGCGTTGGATTCTATACCAGCTATATTCGCGGTAACGCGAGAGCCATTTTTAGTCTTAGCCGCGAACGTATTTGCATTATTGGGTTTGCGATCGCTGTACTTTGTTCTTCAAGCAATGTTAGATAAGTTTGTGTACTTAAAACCAGCATTATCAGTAATCATGATGTTTATCGGGGTGAAAATGCTATTGGTTGGAACAGAATATGAGATTCCGACAGCATGGTCTCTCACATTTTTAGTTGTTGTGATGACATCGGCAGTGGTGGCATCACTCCTAAAAAATAAAGCGAAGCGTCAAACTAGCGTTAATATTACTAATCAAAAAATATAAAGTAAGCACTAAAATCAAAAGAAATAACGAAAAATATTGTTAAATATATGTTGTTGCTCAAGGGGCGATTATGCAGGTAATGTTCAGTTATTCAATGTAATTACAGCAATTGTGATTATTTATGCCGTTATTATTCATTTGTATTTTTGAGTTTTGTAATGAGTTTGTTTTATTAGAAATTCTAATTTGAATGGGTAAAATTTGTCATTTCTTAAACAATAAGAAACTGACTAATATACAACCAACTAAACAGACTACTGCTTTTAAAGAGAGGCAATCATGGCACAAGCAATGCAAATGACAAATGTAGCTTTACCAACCTCTATGGATAAGAAAACCTACGCGGTTAACTTCAAAGGACTGATTGCTCACTTACTGGACATTCTATTTGTAGATAACACTGCGCCACGCAGTTACTACGCAGAAGACTTGTCAGCACATATTCAAAAAGACATCGGTATGTACCGTTAATATTGAAATAGTGTAAGAAATACCGGCCTATGAGCCGGTATTTTTTTATTTGTAAAACATGCCTACTCAACCTACGCCCTAGAAAAGAAACACTCTAGAGGAGGTAGACATGAGAGTAGATTAAGTGTTGTATAGAAAAACGGGGCACCATTGGTGCCCCGTTTTGACATGACTGAAGTGCGATATTACTTCTTGCGGCAGTATTCTGCGATCACGTACATCGACTGACCACCATTTGCCTTACCCGAAACTAGCTTTGGATCATCGCCAAGGCTAATACCACGAATCACTGTACCTTGTTTGATTACTTGGTTAGTGCCTTTTACTGGTAGGTCTTTAATTACTGTTACATCGTCACCTTTCTTAAGTTCAGTGCCGTTACAGTCAACCGTTTTATCGTCAGCAGACATCCCTTTCATTGCCCAGTTCATTTGCTCTTCTTCCATGTACATCATGTCAAGAGCATCTTGAGCCCAGCTTTCTGTGTTTAGGCGAGTGAGTTGGCGCCATGCAGTCACTTGTACAGCAGGAACCTGGCTCCACATGCTTTCGTTTAGACAACGCCAGTGGTTAATGTCTTTTGGCTCATCGATCTCACCCAGACACTTATCACAAACCATGATGGCAGTATCAACCGTCACATTACCGTGAGGTGGGACAGCGTATGCAGTTAGTTGAGATTCAGAAGAACACAGTTCACATTTTGACTCGCAGCGCGCAAGCAGAGTAGCTTCAATAGACATAAGGACTCACCTTAGTAATGTTATTTTGTGGCGGTATTATCCACTTTATCCTGAGAAATAAAAGGGTGTTAGCGAATTAAAGACTAGATTTTACAATACTCCAACCTGATTAAGGTGAAGATGTAAAATATTCGCTAAATAAATAATACGGAAGTATAAAAGACACTATTAATTGTTTTGGCTTATGAATTAGTTGTGTCAATTTCTACAACGATTACAAGCCTAAAAGAGGTAAATGTAGAGAGAGGGTGGCTAGAACATAGCCCTCTAATTTACAGAGGGCCTGTCGTTAACGTTCGACAATCTGGACAATTTGCTCTTTTGAAATACTCATTTCTTTACCATCCATGTCTTCATACTCGTACATACCCGTTTCCTCGTTCAGGTCTGGTTTACCGTAAGAGGTAATAATTTTCCCTTCATTTGTCGACATCAGATATTGGCTACTTCCGCATGCAGAAAGAAGTAATACAGTGGCAATAACAGTCAATACGCGCATAGAGTTTTCCTTTTAAACAAGTGAGTTAGGCAAAGACATCGATTTAACTATAGCAGAGGAAATATGAGTGGGTTTGAATAGAATTGAAATGAAAAAGCCCAGTAGAAACTGGGCTTTGGTAGGAAGGGTGTTGCGATTACTTCAAAACAGAAGTGTTAGTGACACCTGTTAGTGTGTCATCCATTAAGAAGTCAGTGTTTTCCATCTGCATCTCTACATGATGATCAATATCAGACAGAGTGCCATTTGGCGAAGCAAAAGTACTGTGCGATGCAGTAGCATTAAACTGTACAAAGCTCGCAGTTGCATTCACAGTAGTGTCCGTACTGTTCACAGTCTTCAACCCTAGCTTATTAGCAAGCGGTTCAGTACCCGCGAATGGTGCATTTGGAACGCTGTTTGGTACTGTGCTATCGCCATCCACTTCTGTCATAAAGAATGGTGTCGTTAGCGAACCAGATGCCACTAAATCTGAAGCGTTTGTGAACGGATCGACAGTGTCTAGTGTAGTCTGTGCTGCATAGATAAATTGTGAGAAACCTGCTTCTAGCGCTGCTACTTGAGCTTCCGTTGCCGCAGCCTCAAATGCTTCGTAACATGTTTTATCTTCTAGATCCGCACATGATGCATCAGCGTAAGTCGCATAGTCTTTTGATGCTGCATAAGCGAGGTTATGTTTGATCTGAGGGCCGTAATTGTCTGAACCCAGTAACAAATTACCAATTTGTCCACCAGAGTTCTGTACTGATGCAGAACTAAAGGTGTACAGCGCATCGGCAGTAGGGCTGCCCAATGTATTGTTTGCTGCTGCGACGGCAGATGTAGCTACAATACCGCCAAGTGAATGACCTAGCATTTTGACCTTTGAACCCGTCATTGGGTTGAAGCCTTGCAGAGGACCTCCAGCTAAAAGACCGCCTTGAGCAGATACTACCAAGCTAGCGCGCAAACCTAACACATCCAGAACACTTTGACGTAGGTTGTCACGCGCAACGGCTAAGTTGGAAAGATTTAGATAAGCCAGTACATTCGCATTTGCGGAACGTTGTTCATCTAAGCTGCGCGTACCATGAATAGGTAAGTCAATAGCGATAACTGCCACACCTGCTTTTACCATATTGAACGCGAACGCGTACGCATTCTCTTTCGCTGAGGTGATGCCGTGTTGATAAATCACAACGTCTGTCGCGACGCCAGATTTAGGTGTGAAGACCAGTACTTCGACATCTTCAACCGATTTCACTACGGGAACAGGCGAGTAGCGAGTTATGATACGCTCACTATCAAGTTGGGTACCATCGGTAAGAGTAAGCTTAGCTCCAACAAGTTTTAGCTGCTCTGTAGGATCTGTAGCAAGCTTTGTCACATCAACAGGATCATTTGCAAAAACGCCTGTTGATAGCTGCTGAACCATGTTTGCTTGCTCGTTCGGATCCGCTAATGCTGCGCTTAGCTTCGCTAGGCTTGGCATCGCAGATACCATTGGTTGCATGTTCCAGCTTGCGCCTTTTTCCAGGTAATGAGGCAGTCTTACCACACCTTGTGTCACGCTTACATCGGCACCTGATTGCATGTAAAGGCCTTTAATTGCCGTTTTAGCTGCGTCTTGATCGCTAATGTATTTACTAAAGTCATCGTCAGAGTCTAGCGCAGTGCTAAAGTCTTGGGTTTCACCGAGCGTTATTGTGTAGGCCGTTGATAAGTCAACTGAACCTTCGTTTGAGTCATTTTTGTAAACGGTATTTAGTGTGTTTGCGCCGGTAGAAAAACCAGTAGCGGTTACTCCTTTGACTGCCGCTAACGTATCACCTACAGACTGGGTACTGAACCATGAGGAGTAAACGATGTCGTTAGGGTTTACTTTGGCGATACCAAAAATGCCTTCAACCGCCTGAGTGACTGCTTGAACAGAAGCAAGGTCGCCAGTTTCATAAACGATTTCTTTCGATTTACCAGTCGCATAACTTGCTGATGTACCAATTGGCTCACCATTCACGTCAGTAACATCTTGTGTAACCGCAAAAATGTACTCGCTTGACTCATCAAGTGCAGCCAAGAACTGGACGTATAGAGAGTTACCTTTTGCTTGAACTACGTAGTCCTGATTCTGAACGAGTACCTCTTCGATTGGGTTAGATTTACCGTCCCACTCGGTTAAGCGTTGGTTAATCTTGATGACTTTAACACCAGACGGCAACATGCCCGTTGCAAAACCATCGCCTTTAAAGTTCAGAACGATTGGCATAGACGTTGACCATCCATCCATCGTATTCATCGAGGCTCTAGGGTTGGTTAAAGCATCATCGCCATCAGTTGGCAGACCAAGCGTACCATCGCTTGTGTCCATTAATAAGTAAGACGGTGCCGGTACATCTGCGTTCGCTCCTTGAAGCGTAAAACTGATGGATGTTTCGCGATCAAGCAATGCTTGGACTTCATCTTCAAATTGAACTTTGTCGGAAGTACCAGAGCTGGAGGTATCATCACCACAACCAGCAAGAAGGATTGCAGAACAAAGCATTGATAATTTAAACGTGTGTTTCATTGGTTTACTCCGTAATCCCATTATTTGAAGGTGTAGTTCATCTGTACCGCGCTGATGTAAGCAGTACCTTCTGAGTCAAACTTAATCTCTTCACCCAGAGCATTTGTCTCAGTGAAAGAGCCTGATTTACTCTTAACAAGTGCAAAGCCTGCATCGAAAGTTAAATTCTCACTCATTGCGTAAGTTAGGCCCGCGCTGTACCAAAAACGGTCACTGTCAGGGATACTCAATGTCGCTTCACCTGCTTGTTCGTCGTACGCAAAGCCTGCACGGAATGTCCAGTCTGTATTAAGTATGTAAGTTGCACCAATGGAGTAGCGATTGTTGTCTTCATATTTCTCAGGTTTAAAGAAACATACTCCGTCATTACATTCGTTACTGGTCGCTTTTAGTTCTTTAAATGTGCTCCAGTCGGTTTGTTGCCAGCCGTAATGTACAGCCCATTGTTCATTCAATTGATGGAAAGCCGATAATTCGATAATTGAAGGAAGAGAGATTTTTAAACGGCCATCCACTTTTGGTGATGAAGCTCGACCAGAGTCGTAACTACTAAACTCACCGTCATCAAAATCTAGATCAACCTTAGAGCGGTAGCCAAAGCCAAAACGGTTGTTTTCATTTAGCTCAAATAAAGCGCCGACATTCCAACCCCAAGCGAAAGTTTCACCTTCCATGCCGACAAGGTTATCGGACTTATTACCACCTAAAATACCGGCGAGTGCGCCTTTGTGACGAGTCAGCTCTGCTTCAGCGTATACGAGGTTGATACCACCACCGACACTGAAAGACTCGTTGATACGGTAAGCGACATTAGGGTTGATGTTTACTGAAAGTAGGGAAGTGTCACCCGCCATATCACCTGCGGAAATATCATTTGGATAGTCGGTAGCAACACCGTATGTTGTGAACATACCGATACCCCAAGCCCAGTTATCATTGATAGGGCTGATGTAATAACCTGCTGGCACGATCTGTAAAGGAGCGACATCTTTCGCGTGTTCATTGTTTACAGTGTCGTACACATCGACTTCAGGGTCGATGATAGATAACGCGCCCGAAAATTGAGCTTCTTTGAAAAGTGTCATTGCTGCAGGGTTACGAGCAAGGACGCTGGCATTATCTGCGACAGCCCCTTCACCTGAAAATGCTCGACCAAGACCAGATGCCGAATGTTCAGCTACCTGGAAGCCCGCTGAGTGGGCATTACACGCAAACAATATTGAAATTGTAAGCAGAGAGCAGTGCTTCTTGTTCATCCTTGACCCTCCTAGGGTGTCATAATGCTGGACCGAAGTCCTTGTAATTGTTGTGTGGTACTTACACCAATTGTTAATACGCGAAATACAACGATGATGTAAATGTAATGTTAATTGTATGTTTAATAACTTGTCAAAGTTTGAGCGTATTTTGCGTTTTAAATATGATGCATAGGTCAAACGATGGCTTGTAAGGGCATGTATTATCTTTATATTTTTGAAGAGAATGGTACGACCAGAATTGTTTTGCGAGCTTTATAGTTAAATAACGATCAAATCAAGAGATAGCTCGCTTTGCTGTTTCTTCACTTCACAGGCATAATTCGCGCTCGCTATGTAGTTATTCAATAGACGCAATAGGAACCGCATTGGAATTACTGAATGTTGAATTTTTAGGTCGTTCGCTAAGGCTCGAAGGATCGATGGCTGGGTGGCAGCAGTTATATTGGGATAATACGTTGGTGTCTCAAATCGATGCCAGTGACAATACCGCAGAGACTTGTCTACACCAGTTTAGGCTCTCTGCGGGTGAGGAAATCCTGAACTGTCATTTAGAGTGTTCTTTAACATGGCAACCGTTTGAAATGAGTTACAAGGTCACAATTAACGGTGAGCTCGTCAATGAAGGTTGTCGAAATGAAAAAGACATCGAGCGCCAAGTGCCAGAAGTTACGCCACCATCCGAAAAGCGTTTAAGTGTAATAGGCCTCGTATCTCTTGGGGTGAAAGCACTTAAAAGTGCGAAAGTTATTAAAGTGGCGTTAGCGTCTGCAAGTCTCGCTGCATATTCTTGGCTATTTTCCATCGAGTTCGCGCTAGCGTTGATCGCTTGTTTGGTTTTTCATGAATATGGTCACATTAGAGCGATGAAGTATTTTGGAATGAAGACCAAAGGAATCTATTTGATTCCATTCCTAGGTGGTTTGGCGCTAAGTGACGAAAAGATAAACACGCGCTGGCAGGATGTGGTTATCTCAATCATGGGACCATTTTTCGGTTTAGTACTTAGTATTGTTTTTACTTTGCTTTATTGGATGACTGGTGAGGTGATCTTCGCTGGGCTTGCTGTGTTTAACGCCTTGCTAAACCTATTTAATCTGCTGCCTATTTTACCATTAGATGGTGGCCATGTGCTCAAAAGTATTACCTTTTCAATGAATACTTGGGTCGGGTTAGTTGGCAGTATTGCGACCGCTTTATTAGGCATTTTTATCAGTTACTATTTCGGTCTGACGTTGCTAGGGTTTTTATTGTTAATGGGAATGTTGGAAGTGGTGATGGAATGGAGAGCTCGACATCAAAGCCATTTATTGCCATTAACCCGTTATGGGCAGCTATTCTCACTGGCTTGGTACTTGGTCTCTGTCGGAGGTTTTGTTTCTATCATCTGGTATTTTGCCACTCTCGGAGATAGTTTGTTAAGTTTGCCGCTACAGATATTGGGCACTTGATTAGAATCATTAAAAGCTCCCTAGGGAGCTTTTTTATTTGGCAAGCTTAAGTAGTAGACGATAGTAGCAATGAATTAGCCACATCTTGGTGCTTTCGCGTTATACGCAGGCAGCTTATTTATGGTTGCTTGTAAATCTTTAATGCGCGTACTGTGCGATGGGTGGGTTGAGAAGAATTCAGGTGGTTGAGAACCACCTGATGCAGCACTCATATTTTTCCATAAATCGACACTTTGACGTGGGTCGAAACCTGCTTTTGCCATGAATTCCAGCCCGACAATATCAGCCTCAGATTCCTGAGTACGACCGTATGGCAAAATAACACCGTATTGGACACCGACACCAAGTGCCGCCATCGTCATTTGTTGATACTGTTTGTACTCGGAAGCTCCAATGGCAACGTTTGCTAGAGACAACCCGGCATTTGCTAACTGACTTTGTGAAAGACGTTCATTACTGTGGTCAGCGAGGACGTGAGCGACTTCGTGACCAATAACTGTTGCCAACTGATCTTGGTTTTTCGCGACATCTAAAAGCCCGGTATACACGCCGATCTTCCCACCTGGTAGAGCAAACGCATTGACTTGTTCACTATCAAAAACAACGACTTCCCAGTCTTTAAATCCAGATTGAGCGGGAATGGTGTCAGTGATGTGTTTGGCAACGCATTGAACGTAGGCATTCGTTTTGCGATCTTTGCTGATTGGGATATCTTTCTTCATTTGTTCGAAAGATTTAGCGCCAAGCGATGACATTTCCTGATCTGAAAACATCAGGATCTGGTTGCGACCCGTCGGTGATGCGCTACACGCTGTTAAACCCGCGATAGTTAAAAGAGCAGAGGCTTTCATCCATACCTTCATAACAGGCTCCATTTAATTTTTTGTTTTGAAGCAATAGTATATACCCAAATAGTAACATGATGCATGGATCAAGTTATTCATCTGATTAATAAAGAGGGTGAGATGTTACGTCTTGAAGTTATGCCCAAGTAGCGTCTATGCTAGCTTCCTAGCACGTCGTTACAACCTAACAAACCAGTTTGTGAAACTAAGAGTAAAACAATGAGTATATGGAAAAAGCCCGTAAGCATAGAGATTCTGAATGCCACGTCAAAAAATACCCTGATCGAGCACCTACAAATTAAATATACAGATTTCACTGACGACTCCCTTACAGCAACCATGCCCGTATGCAGCTTTACTCATCAACCTTTAGGAATGCTTCACGGTGGTGCATCAGTCGTGCTCGCAGAAACATTAGGCTCATTGGCTGCAAACTTCTCTGTCGATGAGGGCAGCTACTGCGTCGGTTTAGATATTAACGCGAACCATGTGCGAGCCATGCGAAGTGGTCATGTGATTGGTACGGCAAAACCGCTTCATCTGGGTATTTCAACGCAAGTGTGGCAAATCGATATCACTGATGAGCGAGGCCGTTTAGTGTGTACCAGTCGCTTGACCATCGCTGTGAAACAACACAAAACAAAGTCGGTATAAACTAAGATGGTGATTGAGTTTTCATTAGGAAAAATCATTGCAACCCAGCGTGAAATAGTGATTAAGCTCTCCGGTAGTGCAATGGTAACCTTGCAAGCGCAAACCGATGCAATTCAGTTGCTGGGTAGAGGAGCGAACGTTGTTTTATCTCATGGAGCAGAGTGCAAATGGTCTATCAAGCTGGACAACGAGGAACAACTGGCCGAACTTTCGCGAGAAATTGGTATCGATATTCAATAATTTATAGTGTGATGTTTGCACTTTTTGGTAAAAATGAGGAAACTTAGCTTATCGACAACAAGATAAGAATTTCCTCTTTATGAGTAGCCCTCGTTTACGTGTTCAGTTCGAAACACTGTTTGAAAAATTTTCCGGTCACGATACGGACGTTCAGCTCGAAGACATCACCGAAGCGTTGTTTTGTACACGTCGTAATGCTCGTATTGTTCTAAATAAACTTGAAGAAGAGGGCTGGATTGAGTGGCATCCGGCAGCGGGTCGAGGAAAACTTTCGAAACTCGTTTTTAAACGTAATCGAAGCGACGTCAGCGAAAACCTCGCCAGGCGTTATCTCGATGAAGGGAAAATCGGTCAGGCTCTAGATGCGCTTGATAACGATGCGGCACGATTAACGCAGGTTATCCAAGGTTATTTAGGGCTTCAGCATCGACAGGGCGAGCAGGTCGTGCGTTTGCCTTATTATCGACCATTGTCGATGTTAAACCCGCAGAAACCGATGCGGCGTTCTGAACAACACATCGCCAGACAAATTTTTAGCGGACTCACTCGCCTTGATGAAAATGAACAACTTCAACCAGATTTAGCCCACACGTGGGAAGCAATTTCTGATACACATTGGCGTTTTTATCTTCGTCGTGGAGTACGCTTTCATAACGGTGAACCGTTAACAACCAGTTGTGTTCTTGAAAGTGTGCTTGCGTTAAATAGCTTGAACTTGTTTTCTCACATAAAGCGGGTGTCTTCGCCACAAGAGTGGACCGTTGATATTGAGCTCGTCCGTCCTGATCGCTACCTGCCTCTGGCTCTGAGTGAGTCGCAAGCAAAAATTTTGCTACCGAGTGCTTTGCGTTCTGAAAGCTTCGATAGACAACCGATAGGGACTGGGCCGTTCCAAGTTAAAATGAATGATGATAAGCGTCTTATTTTGACTGCTTTTGATGGCTACTTTGGTTTTCGCCCTTTACTTGACCAAGTGGAGGTGTGGGTAATCGATGAAGCCTATTCTTCAATGGTTTATCCAAGCCTGTCAAAGCCGAAGATGGATAAACAAGGTTCATCCGATGAAGTAGAGCTGGACCCTGGATGTACATTCCTATTACTAAACAAAAACACCGGGATTGCAAAAGATCCACGTTGGGCAGAGTTCCTCTCGCAAACCCTCAACAGTCACCAGATTTACGCGCATGTTCCACAAGATAAAGTGATGGAACTGGGAGTATTGCAAGCCTTTGGCCTTAAGCCCGGTTGGATTGATCTCAGGCCAGCGGAAGCGGGCAGCGTACCACAGGCTAATAAGGTAATTTCCGTAGCGTATCAGAAAAAGCATCCGATGTTTCCAGTAGTTGCCAAGGCCATCAAGACACTCTTAAAACCGCACGGTATAGAGGTTGAGTTTATTCGTTATGATTCTCAACCGCCCGCACCGGAGGAAGTGGATATCTGGGTGAAAGCTATGGGCATTGCAACGAACCGAAATGACGCGTTGGCGGGCTGGCTCCTGGATTACAGTGATATTGAGAAGTTCAGTTCAGGTTACGATTTTAGTGAATGGGCTAAACTTGTCGATCAATGGCGTGCCGGCATGCACACAGACTTTCCTGCGCGTGAGCTAGGACGACAATTAGTAAAAAGCTGTCAGGTGATTCCTATGTTTCACTGCTGGCTAGGCGTGAATAAAGACCACAGCGGTGCGTTACAAAATGCAAAGTGTAATGCCTTAGGTTGGTTTGATTTTAATAATGTATGGGTCAAACCGGATATAGAAAGTAACCATGGCGAAACCGAATAAAAAACAACCGACGAAAACCGTCGATATCTTTTGTTCTAAATGTAAAACTCAACTATTTAAGTACCGTAAAGGCGGGAAAGGCGCACTGGTTAAATGCTTCAAAGAGCGCATTGTTGACGATTTCACACAAACCCCATGTATTTGCCCCGCTTGCGGACAAGAGTTTGCAAGAGACACTTTAGTAAGAGGAACCCCCGCTTACAAAATGATTGGCGGCAAAGTGACGATGAAATAATAAAGGGCTAGAAAATGAGTATGAAACATGACTATTGCATGGTTTTAAGTACAACCAGTAATGAAAAAAATCGAGATCAGATCATTAAAGGTTTGCTAGATGCTCAATTAGCCGCGTGTATTCAAACGATGCCTATTGAAAGTCACTATGTGTGGAAAGGGGAGATTTGTACTGACAACGAATGGTTGCTGGTGATCAAAACTCGTCGAGAACTTTATGAATTGGTGGAAGAGAAAATAGAAAACCTGCACGAATACGAGGTAGCTCAAATCGTACAGGTTCCAATTGTTGATGGGTTTAACCCTTATTTAGAATGGTTGAGAGAATCGACGTTGAGCCGACATTAAGAATAACGACAACACTGCACCAACGGTATCGCACAACATATCTTTCTGGGCGTCCCATATGTCACCTTGCGAGCCCAGAAAGGCAATTCCCTCATCGCCACCAGCCAACTCCGCATACCACCATTCGATAATCTCATAGCCAGCAGCAAGTGACATGATAGCAAACAAAGCAAACCAGCAAGAGAACGCTTTGTTGAACCGTTTTTTGTTTATCAAGTATTCAGCGATCGGATATGCGTAAAGGCCAATTGAAAAGTGCGCAACGCGATCAAAATTATTTCGCTCTGAACCAATCATGTCGTTAAACCAGTCAAACGGCACTTCGGAGAACGTATATTTCGCACCGATAGTGTGCAAACAGAGCCAGATGAACATTAAAAAGTAAGCCGTATTACTGAACTGATAGCGAATCGAAATCGCCCAAATAGCAACAAGAATACCAATCGCCGGGATAATCTCCGCAAACCAAACTGCTCGTGAGTTAGGTTCCAACGCAGAAAATAAAAACACGATGGCATAAAAAATCGTTAATCCTAAGAGTGTCGAGGTGCTTTTCATAGAGTTACTTGATCCTTCAATTTATCTTACAGTGGGACTCCATAGATTGTGTTAATGATTGCACTTAATTGAACGCTGTGCAATTGATATTTTAATGGGTTTTTTGATCACTGAAAATGTTGATTTATTGGCAAACTGCTCAACATTAAAACGTTTGCGCGTGCACTTTTCATTAAAGTTTGATTTACAACATGCCCATCCATAGAATCCATGATTCAGTCTAATAAAAAAGAAGTAAAGCCATGAAACTGGAAACTGTCGATTATCTTGCTGACGATGCTGCTCAACAGTTCGTTACCTCTCTACGCGAAACGGGGTTCGGTGTGTTGAAAAACCACCCGATTCCACAAGAGCTTGTAGAGTCAATTTACAAAAACTGGCATGAGTTTTTCTGTTCAGAACAAAAGAATGATTTTCACTTTAACGTAGACACCCAAGATGGCTACTTCCCACCTTCTGTGTCTGAAGTGGCGAAAGGGCACAAAGTGAAAGACATCAAAGAGTACTTTCATGTTTACCCTTGGGGTCAGATCCCAGAGCAGCTTAAAGCTGAAATCTTAGAGTACTACGAGCGTGCCAATGCGTTTGCTCAAGAGCTATTAGGCTGGGTTGAAGCGTACGCACCTAAGGACGTTCAAGAGAAGTTCTCTATCGCGTTGTCAGAAATGATCAATAACAGTGACAAAACATTACTACGCGTGCTTCACTACCCACCGATGACAGGCGAAGAAGAGCCAGGCGCTATTCGTGCTGCTGCGCATGAAGACATTAACCTGTTAACGGTTTTGCCTGCTGCTAATGAACCTGGACTGCAAGTAAAGAGTAAAGAGGGTGATTGGATCGATGTACCATGTGACTTCGGGAACTTAATCATCAACATTGGTGATATGCTTCAAGAAGCGTCAGGTGGTTATTTCCCTTCAACGACTCACCGTGTAATCAACCCTACGGGTGGCCGTCAAGAAAAGTCACGTATCTCATTACCGTTGTTCCTGCATCCAAAGCCGGAAGTGGTGTTATCTGAGCGCTACACTGCACATAGCTACCTTATGGAACGTTTACGTGAGCTAGGGGTTATTTAACCTTTACGTGATCTCCTTACAAAGGCCGATGGTGAATGACTATCGGCCTTTTTGCATTTATGCTACAAAGTGGAAACTATGTTTTTTGTGCCGTGAATGGGGCCCTAAACTCGTGTCAGAGAGGATGAATGGAAGGACAACGTACTGTCAATAGTATTGAGCCTCATGCAATAGAAAATCCGCTGCTTTGGCCAATGTTAGAAATCCTGAGAAAACAGCCCTCTAATTGGAAAGTGCACACCTTGGCAAGCTCGTTGGGTGAACAAGGTTATATTTCAAAGCTGGACGACTCTCCCGATAAGGATTTATTCAAAAGAAATTTCCTGATCATGAATGCATTATATCAACTGCAAGACACTCTGTATCCGGATAGTTGGCTTCAAGTCGAAGCCATGGATATTCAGCTCATGTCTTCGATGGAAGCTTTGAGGCATAAGATCGATATTCATGATCCTTTGCGTGAGTATTACTTAGATTGGCGCAATTACGAAGCGGACGAAGATGAAGTGCGTCGACTGTTGAATGAATTTTGGACAACTTATCAAAAGTTCATCGGTGGTTCGTCAGTAGCCAGCGTAGATAAGACAAAGGCACTGTCACTATTTGAACTTAACACTGACGCTACGCCTGCGGAAATTAGAAAACAATGGCGAAAACTCGCGCTTCGTTGGCATCCTGATCGAGAAAATGGCGATGCAGAAAGATTTAGAGTTCTTTGTGAAGCGTGGAATGTACTGAGAAACGAATGATTCGCTAAGAATAAAGATAAAGGAAGGCAGCTAACTATAGCTGCCTTTTGATTGAACTGTCTCTGTCAGCGTATCAAAACTAGCATGATGACTTAAACTGAGATTTTCGCATGCGGTTGAGGGCAGCCATAACGTCTAGTGTGCGTGGTTTGGCTAAGTCGCCTTGTTTAGGAAGAGCGGCATGCCACTCACCAGACAGCATTTCTTCAATCTCCTTCGCCGGATGATTACACCAACCTGGAAGTTGAGCAATTTGGAACCATAACCAGCCAATTGTGTTGACTTCATCGGCTGACTCTATCTGTTCCAAAGCGCTAAGATCAGTAAACTCTTTACCAAATCGAAGTGACTCTTTGCCTTTCGCATTCACACGGAACTTGCCGTCAGTCAGAATATTCATCAACGCAACGCGGTTCAGTGCTCGAGGTGGGAAGGTCTGTAAACGTTCTTCTGACTCGTTATGGCGTTGAGTAGGGTGCTGAGCGATAACTTCTTTCGCTTTTTCAGTCACATCAACGGCTTGGTAGTCGTGCATTTGAATGACGGTATCGGCAACGTCTAAGTAGTCGCCCGACCCACCCATAACGATAATGGTAGAGATATCAAGATCATCTCGTAATTGACCAATGCGGTCGACGAGAGGAGTAATTGGCTCATCACCTTTTGCCACCAATGCCTGCATACGCTCATCTCTAATCATGAAGTTGGTAGCAGAAGTATCTTCATCAATCAATAATGTGCTTGCACCCGCTTCAATAGACTCTTGAAGCCAAGCGGCTTGCGACGTTGAGCCTGATGCGTCTTGAGTAGAAAAGTCCGCCGTATCTTTACCCATCGGTAAATGGTTGATGTAGTTTGACAGGTTCAAGTGGTGTAGGCATCGGCCATCTTCGGCACGAATCTTCATAGCCTTGTTATCGGCAACAATGTATTCGCGACCATCTCCTGGAATATGATCGTAAATTGAACGCTCTATTGCATTTAATAAGGTAGATTTACCGTGGAAGCCACCACCTACAATCAGTGTGATACCTTTTGGAATTCCTAATCCTGTGACATGGCCCTTGTTTGGCGCATGTAAAGTGACTTGTAGAGATTCAGGGGCTTTAAACTCAACGGCTTCTTTCATTGGAAGGTCGCAATTACCTGCAATTCGAGGAAGAATACTGCCGTTTGCGACAAACGCGACTAAGTTATTGGCCTCTAACTGTTCTCGTAGGGCATCTTGGTCTTCAACAACTTGGCAGTGCTTAATTAAAGCGGCTTTGTCGAGTTCACGCTCTAAAGTTGCTCGACGGATAAACTTAGGCAGGTGGAAAGTCAGTATGTTGTTGGCTTTTTTCCCCAATACTGAACGACCTTCGGCTGGTAAGTTAACTCGAAAACGCAGTTCAATACCTTCTTCAGTAAACAACACCGCGGTGCTATCCAGTACAGTTTGGCCTGTCAGTGAAATTGATACTGAGTTTTCTTGTTTAGCAAACTGTTCAAAACTACGCGCAATAAAATCACGTGCCGCTCTTTGAAATGCAGGAGACTCGTCTCTTAGCCACTCAAGACCAGTCAAAGACCATGCGCGAGTCGCACGAAAACGTGACGCCGATGCATAAGGGTCACCCTGTACATGATCGATAAACAAAGTGAAATCAGTGAAGTCGTATTGACCTTTGATTTGCTGATAAGCTCGGTAGTTCTGCTTTTCAATTTTCTTAAGCGTGGCAGTCAACTGATCCATGAAGATATTGGCCTTTTAATAGAAGCGGGCGGCGATTATAGAAACCACCGCCCTCATAGTAAAGAGAATGCTTAGGAAGAGTAGGCGTATTGCCCGCCAGAAAGGCGCTGATTAAACAAACTTTGCTCAAATTCATTACAAGGCATAGGTTTACCATAAAGAAAACCTTGTCCGATATCACAACCCTCACCAATAAGAAACTGCTCTTGTTGGTGGGATTCAATGCCCTCGATCACTACTTGGAGTTCCAGTTTTTTTGCAATGTGTATGATTGAACAAATGATCTCGCGATCATCATCTGACTTTTCCATTTGCTGGACGAAGCTTTTATCAATTTTGATGGCATCAAACGGATATTTCTTTAAATAGCTGAACGAAGCATATCCTGTACCAAAATCATCAAGTGACAATGTCACACCTAGTTTATGCAACTTATTTAACGTTGTGCGTGCTACTATTTCATCAGCAATTAGAGCGCTCTCGGTTACTTCGAGTTCGAGAAAGTGTGCTGGCAAATGGAAAGTGTCGAGTAGGTGTTGCACTTGTTCTGCAAAATTTACGTTTTGTAATTGAATGGGAGAAACGTTGACGGCAATTTTGAAGTTATCGATTAACTCAGACCATTGTTTCGCTTTGTCTATCGCGGTACGCAGAACAAAAGAGCCAACTTCAAAGATAAGCCCGTTTTGTTCGGCCATATGTATCAATGCTTCGTTGGAAACGTCGCCAAGTATTGGATGTCTCCAACGAAGCAAGGCTTCTGCGCCAATCCATTTACGTGTTTTGGAGTCTACTTGAGGTTGAAAGTACAACACTAAATCGTCGTTACGCACTGCTTGTAAAAGGTAACTTTCCAGTTCATTGTGACTATTGAGATCAGCCGAATGATTTTCTCTAAAATAACTAAAAGGTTCGCCGGATTCTTTACATAGAAGCATCGCGTAACATGCATGTTGAAGGATACGCTTAGCATTGCTGCAATCTTTGTAAGCTTGAACTATACCGATATACGTGTGCAAATGTATTTCTGTTTTGTTGAAGACAAATCCATCTACGCTAATTTTAGTGATATCATCTAATAGTTGATTTAACCGAGCTTCAATATCCTCTCCCCAAATCAATAAAACCATGTCATTCGAACTTGGTCTACCAGTGATAAATCCGCTAGCACCGTGTCTGGTTAATCTGGAGTGAAATTCTTTTAAAATGTTGTCAAAGACCTCGAACCCGTGCCTGGTCTGAATACTGCGAGCGTTACTAAAACCAATGTTGATGACCACAAGCGATTGCTGATCACTATCAAGGGACTGTAAGGTGTATTGGACAATGTTCTCAAGTGCAGAACGATTTAGAAATCCAGTTCCCTGATCATGTGTTTTTTGGTAGCTCACTTGTTTTTCCGCGGCTTTACGGCGATCAATTTCTTGTGTTAAGGAGTAACTTAACTGGGCTAAATCCGTGGTACGATTTTCAATTCGACTCTTTAGCTCGGTGTTAAGTCGCTGAAGTTTATGTTGTTGGTACACAACTGAAAGCTGTGCTTCGATTGAATCTTTGAAAGTTTCAAGCAACTGACGGTAACTATCGTTGTACTCGTTTCTCTCAGAGTCAAGCATACAGATTGTTCCAAATGACTCCCCATTTGGCCAGAATAGCGGTAAGCCGCAATAAGAAATCATGCCTAGTTTGATGTCTGGGTTATTTTGCCATTCTTCATCTTCAAGCGCATTGGGGATTACAAGCTCGCCTTTCTGTTCTATAACTTGCTCGCAATACAAACCGTTACCAAGCTGCTCTGCATCGCCAGTACGATAAGGATTACCTAGAGTTTCGCTAGATGTATTTACTTCTATGCGATCCGGATGGATACGCATAATTAATGTGGTGGGTACGTGTGTTATTTGAGCCAGTAAGTTGACGATTTCTTGCCAACTTCTTCGCATAGACTCAGGGATTTCGTAGTCTAATGTTTGCAATCTCCCCATATAGGTCATCCTTTACGTGGTTTCACTTCCTGTGAATTTAAAAATGCAGACTGCTCTATTTTGTTCTCGCTTTTTAATTAAGTATAGGGTGGCTAGGGCTCGAAACAAAAAAAAGTCCTGAAAAGTGTTCAGGACTAGGAATAGTTGTCACATATCTCATCCTTGAAACAGATAACAAGCATCAAGGCTTAAGCGACATTAACGATTCAATAGAAATATCTTGCGAATAGTCGACATCTTTAAAGTTAAAGCCATTGAGCTTCATAAATTCATCTTTGAAACCTTGGTAATCACCAATCTCTTTAAAGTTATCAGCATTCATTTGTTCTAAAAGAGCGTGGACTTCTTGTTGAACTTGCGGTTCAAGTTCCAAGTCATCTATTCGAATCAAGCGTTCGCCATCAACTGGCACTTTCTCTTGATCGTATAACTTCGTAGTAAACAGCCGCTGCATTTGTTCAATACAGCGTTCGTGAGTACCTTTTTCCTTCATCACTCGATAAAGCGCTAACAGGTAAGGGCTTAGAGCAGGGATGAATACACTGGCTTTCGTCACCAACGCCTTACACACGGTTGCGTAAGCACCGCCGTCAAAGTTGGCGAGTTTGAGGTTTAATGAATGACTGGTTTGGTGTAAATCGATTTTCGCTCGACCTAACGTACCATCGAGATAAATTGGGTGCGTAATGTCAGGGCCCATGTAAGAAAAGGCGATGGTTTTGCAGCCGTTTGCGATAGAGTCGTTATTGATGAGTGTGTCAATCCAGCTTTCCCAGTCTTCGCCGCCCATTACTTTAATGGTGGCATTGGCTTCCTCTTCTGTTGCAGGCGTTAAGGTGGTTTCTATCCACTTATCGTTCTCCAGCATGATAGAAGCGCCAGTGACAGGTTCACCAATAGGTTTAATGACACTGCGCCAAAACTCATCAGATTCAGGTTTAGGTCGAACACCGGTTGCCAAGCTATAGATGACTAAGTCAACTTCACCCTCAAAGTACGTTTCAATGGCTTCAATCACTTGATTGCGCACCGAACCAGAGAATGCATCGCCAACAATATTTATTGCGGTACGCCCGGCTTGATTTGCTTCTTGCTTAAAAAAGACGTCGTTATACCAACCCGCACTCCCAACCCCTTTCTCTGAAGGGCCACGCTCAAATGAGACGCCAATGGTATCGGCGTTAGCGCCACCGAACGTTAGGGCTATTCGTGCCGCTAGGCCGAAACCAGAGGAGGCACCAATAATCAAAACCCGTTTTGGGCCTTTTTTGATCTGTGGGGCGTGCTTTACGTATTCAATTTGCTCTTTAATAGATGCATGACACCCTTTGGGGTGCGCAGAGCGAGCAACAACACCTTGAATTAACGGTTCTATTCGCATGTTGTTATCTATCCTCGATGAGTGGAATTGAAAATAGATTAACGTAAAGTTACGTAAAACTTATTGAGCTAGACCATTAAAATTAGAGATGTTTAATTAATTCTTGAGCAACGAAATCAGCGATCCAAGGTTGTGCATCTGGTTTTGGGTGAAGGCCATCATCCATCATCCATTCTGGTTTGGTGACAACATGCTCTAAGAAGAATGGCATCAAGGCAACTTGTTGATGCTGTGCAAGCTTAGGGTAGATATCGTAAAACATATCGCTATAGCGCTTACCATAATTAGGCGGAACCCGAATTTGCATCATGACAACGTCCGCACCAGAATCTTTTATCATGGTAATCATTTTTGAAAGATTCGACGTAATAAGTTTAGGAGGGAAACCTCTTAGGCCATCGTTGGCACCTAACTCAATAAGTACCATGTCAGGGCTATGCTGAGTTAGCAACTGAGGTAACCGTGCTAAGCCATTGCCAGTGGTATCGCCAGAAATGCTGGCATTAATAACTGTTACATCTTGACCATGTTCTGACAACGCATCAGGGAGTAAGCTAGGCCAACTCTCTTCGATCGGCATCTGATAGCCTGCACTCAAGCTATCACCCAAGACAAGTAGCTTTTCGCTCGCATGTGCAGTAGCGGAAAAACAAAAAAATAGAACTAAGGAAAGTATACGAATCATGCAAACACCTGTACTTAATGCACCTATTGTTCAAGCCAATTTGGTTTCTAAACAAGTCTCTACTAATCAAGAACAATTAACAATCCTCAAAGACGTAAATGTTGACATCCGAAAAGGAGAAAAAATCGCCATCGTCGGAACTTCCGGTGCAGGTAAGTCAACATTGATGACGTTGCTAGCTGGTCTTGATACGCCGACATCAGGCGAAATTACTTTATTAGGTCATGAATTATCAAAACTGGACGATGAAGCACGTGCGAAAATTCGGGCTGACTCTTTAGGTTTCGTTTTCCAAAGTTTCCTGTTAATCCCGAGTTTGAGTGCATTACGTAATGTCACGCTTCCTTGTCTTTTACGTGGTGAAGCCGAAGATGAAGCAAGAGCAGCGGAATTGTTAGCTGCTGTTGGATTGGAAAAACGTGTCGATCATCTACCAAGCCAGTTATCTGGTGGTGAACAACAGCGAGTTGCGCTAGCGCGTGCATTTATGACACAACCTGAACTGTTGTTCGCAGACGAGCCTACCGGCAATCTTGACCATCAAACCGCAGACAAAGTGATTGAGCTGCTATTCGATCTTAATGAACAGCACGGGACAACTCTGATTTTAGTAACACACGATGGTCATCTAGCAAGCCGATGTGACCGTATCTATCGTATGGAGGCGGGTGAGCTTAAGGAGGAGATATAATGTCTGCAGTATCATCAAGTGAAGCAACATCCACAGAGCAAAACAGTACAACACAGCACTCGTCGAATAAAAGTTTGATACGTTGGAGTTTCGGCGAAATAAGGCAGGGGAATCTTTGGCCTATTAGCGTTGCTCTTATTCTCGTGATTGCGAGTATCTTTGCGCTTTCTGCATTAGCAGAACGAATGGAGCAGGTGATCGTCAAGCAGGGGAAGGATGCATTAACGGCAGATGCGGTGTTTGTGTCTGCTAATCCCATTCCGGACACGTTGTTAACCTCGACTGAAAACCTTGAACGTTCGATGATGACGCGATTTGCCACTATGGCATTTAGCGATAATGGTATGCAGCTTATTTCTGTAAGGGCGGTGGATGATAATTACCCTTTAATGGGAGAGCTCGTTCTTGAAAATAATCCGGCCGGTCGCGTTAAAGAGAACCAACTCTGGCTTGATGAGCGGATTATGACTCAACTAAACGTAAACTCAGGTGACAGCGTCACGATAGGCGATGCCGAGTTTACTGTATCAGGCGCAGTATTGATGGAACCTGGCTTGAGCTTTAATCCATTTCAGCAAATGCCTTCTGCATACATTCATCAAAGTGACGTAGATAAAACAGGAGCAATTCAAGTTGGGAGCCGAGTTCAATACCGTCTGTTTTTACAAGCCGATGATAAAACACTAAAGAGCTTACAAGATGATACGCAGCTTTCTCCGAGCGATCGCTGGCGCACGCAAGATACTGCCAGTCGTAGTAATGAGGTTTTTGAACGCACGACGCAGTATCTGTCGTTGACCGTAGCGATTGTCATCATTATGGCAGCGACAACATTGGTTCTTACTTGTCAAAATTACGTGAACAGCCGGACACAAACTATCGCGATGTTGAAAAGTCTTGGTGCGAGCCGCCGATGGATTGAAAAGTGGTTATTTATTCAAGTCACAATCCTTCTCATTAGTGCCAGTGTCGTCGGTCTATTGTTAGGGAGCGGGCTGGAATATTTATTACGTATTCCACTCAAAGACTTATTACCCGACCCACTCCCTAGTTACGGCGTCACACCATTTTTGGTGGCATTTATCTCAGCAGTCTTGATTACGGTGCCTGCTCTCGGTATACCACTTTTAGGCTTGATTAAAACTCCCGCGTTAGAAGTGCTACAGCAGGGTAAAGCGCAACGTTCTTGGAAGCGAATGTTACTTGTTCTAGTGCCCGTTATTCCATTACTTTTACTGTATGCTGATAACACCTTAGTTTGGATCGTGCTCACTGGTATAGCGGTACTGTTTGTGGTACTCGCAGCAGTTAGCGTCACACTCACAAAGCTGTTTGCACGTGTGTCAACCCATCCTGCAATGAAGCTTGCGTTGAGTCGTATCAACCGGACGCCAGTAACCAGCGGCCTACAGTTTGGTGCTTTGGCATTATCTTTGATGTTGCTGTCTATCATTTGGCTTGTGCGCAGCGATATTCTCGCGGATTGGGAGAGAACCTTACCTGCAGACGCGCCAAATGTGTTCGCTTTGAACATTGGTGATTATGAGCTCGATAACTACCTAGAAACCCTAGATAAAAATGGAGTTACGCGGTCACAAGCTTATCCAATAATTCGTGGACGACTAACAGAGATTAACGGTCAAAACGTCAAAGAGATTGATTACGAAGGAGAAGGTTCTGACGCGATACGTCGAGAGCTAAACCTGACATGGGGAGATACCCTACCAGAATATAATGATGTGCTTTCGGGTGAATGGACAAACAAAGGGAGTGTATCTGTAGAAGCGGATGTAGCAAATGACTTAGGCATAAAACTCGGTGATACGCTGCGCTTTGTAATAAACAGCCAGAATTACGATGCAGTAGTAGATACCATCCGTTATGTCGAATGGCGTGACATGAAGCCTAACTTTTATTTTATTTTCTCATCTGACGTGATGGCTAATTTACCTGGTTCTTACCTCATCAGTTATAGGATTGAAGAAGGAAATGAAGCGTTGTTGACGTCAATGTCACGTGCTCACCCAACGGTCTCTGTTTTAGATATCCGAACTATGGGCGAGAAAATTCAGGCTTTGATTCAGCAAATCGTATCAGCAATCACCATCCTTGCTCTTTTAGGCGTTGTTGCTGGTCTGCTGCTCATCTTTACGCTACTGAGGTTAAGCTTGTCCCAACGCCAACAAGAGATTCGTTTGTATCGCACATTAGGTTCAAGTAAGAAACGGATCAACACAACCCTGTGGGCCGAGTACGGAATTATGGCGTTGATTGCTAGTGGTGTTGCGGTATTCGCTGCGGAAGTTTGTGTGGCCGCAGTCATGACATATGGATTCGATCTCAATGCACAAATTCACCCCGAATTGTGGATAGCTTTACCGCTTGCAACATTTGTTACGTTGGCACTTGTAGTGATGAGTTTGTTGAAAAGATTGTTAACGCCAGTAAACACTTAATCGCAGCGAGTGTTATCAAGTTTGGAACACTCCATGACACTTTTATTTTAGTTATCCACAAAAACAGTGGATAACTTTTGGGATAACTAAATGGGGTAAAAAGTGGGGTGTTTCTGCAGGCTTTGCGCCATGGGTCTTACAGTGAAATTCTTATTCACATAGACACAAAAAAGTGTCTTCTTAACCATGTCGTCAAGTACTTTTTCGCAAATTTTTTCTACTTTAATGCACTTTACAGGCGCTGTTGGATATTTCGCAAACCCATGAACTTTTTGTGATTTTAATCAAGTCCAAACACGAGTAGAATTCACCGTTAGTAAAGAATTTTCCTTATAAAATTTTTAGTGAAGCAATGAAGTCTGAGTTTCCAAGTTATAAAGATAAGCATATCGCTGTTGTTGGTGGCGGTGTAGCAGGTGCAACAGCAGCAATTCATTTTGCGGAGCTGGGTTTTAAAGTTTCCGTAATAGAGAAGGGCGTATCACTAGTAAATGGTCCACCCATTTGTCATTTGCATGCTGGTGGTAATTTATATCGAGAGATTTCCGAGCAACAGTGCTTAGACTTGTTAGCACAATCTATTGATACTGTTCGCCTGTATCCGCTTTCACTGAATATTCGTCCGACAATCATCGCGGTTCCTCATTCCGATGGTGGAGACCCATCCACACTAATTCCGCGATTAGAGGTTGTGAAAAGTGCTTATCAGACGCTCGTTGATAAAGATGAGAGTAATAAAGTGCTCGGCGAGCCAAGCGAATACTACAAACTGTATTCAAAAGCGGAGCTAGAAGCTCTCGCGCAACGTACTCAACCAAGTCATCCTACAAACTTCGATGAGTGGTGCATTCCTTTTGCTCAACATGCTGATCTTGAAGCGCTAAAGTATCCTGTTGTCGCAGTTCAAGAATATGGTTGGAGTGTTTTTCGCCTCGCCGCAATTGCCAACTTAACACTAGATACGCTTCCTAATGCTTCGGTCTTCACACAAGCAACGTTTAAGCAAGCCGATTGGATGGGGGAACACTGGCAACTTGGCTATGAACGTGAAGGTATCGATTACCTGATGACATGCGACTACTTGGTTAACGCGTGTGGCTTTGAAACAGGCTCAATTGACAACACAGTTGGTGCCAAGCGAGACAGGTTGGTGGAGTTTAAAGCCGCTTACGTTACGAGGTGGGCAGACTGTCAACAACAATGGCCAGAAGTTATTTTTCATGGCCCGCGTGGAACCGATAAAGGAATGGCTCAATTGACGCCTTATGGCGATGGTTACTTTCAACTTCATGGTATGACAAAAGGAATCACGCTGTTTGAAGATGGTTTAGTGGAGAGCACGAACTCATCTGCTCAACCTGAACTGCCTATGCCTTTACTCTCGAAGATCCGTTACGGCTGGAGAGAAGAAGTGTTAGAAGAGCGAACGAACAACGCCATCAAACACATGGCACAGTTCATTCCCGACTATCACTCTGCTGTAAAAGGAGGAAAAGCATTATTTGGCGCTCAGCAAATTCCCGGCACAGATCCAGTACTCAGAGCGGCAGATGTGACTTTTGAAGATAACCACTACGCGAGAATAGAGGTGGTAAAAGCGTCATCGACACTACTCGCAGCACAAAAAATGCTTCAATTCTGGTTTGACATCGATCCTAACCAAAATGTGGAAACACAGCATCCGGTCGCTGTAAAGTGGTCTGAAAAAGAGGTCGAGCAGTACGCGATTAAACTCACTCAAGAGCGAGGCTATCCTCAAGCTTTGGCAGTGCGTTATGGTATGCCTGCATAATCGGCTGTGTTTGGGCTCAGTGGTTGTATTAATACCCAAAAAACTGAGCCCATTGGCACCATACTTCTTGCAAGCCTAGTCTCTCTCCTTTCACAAAATTGACTTTTTGTCCGGGTTTCGCCTGTGCCAGTCTAGGTAAGTCAATACGAGCTACGCAACCAAATTTAGGATACCCGCCAATAGTCTGGTGATCGTTGAGCAGCACAATAGGGTTACCATCGCTAGGTACTTGAATTGAACCTAATGCAATTCCCTCTGATAGGACGCCTTCGTAAGGTGGACGAATGTTATTGCCCTCAAGACGGTAGCCCATGCGATTCGAATTGGGGGAGATGATGAATGCTTTGTTGTAAAATGCTTGGCGAGCGTCTTCATCAAAGTCCTCGTTCTGATAGCCTTCAATCACTCTCAGCTTAATGGGTAAGTTGTAATCTGGTTTAAAGCGAAACGTCATTTGCCTTGGTTTACGTTTCGGTAAGTTATGAGGGACAAAGGGAAGAATATCGCCAGCTTTCAAAGCGCCACCATTTGAATCATAACCACCTAGAGATTCTCGCAAGACGGTCGATGCGCTTCCTAAGTGCTGAGCAACATTAAATCCACCTTTAACCGCCAGGTAGGAGCGGAGTCCATTTCTTGCGACTCCGAACTGAAGCTTCTGTCCTTTTTTCAACGTAAAGTCGGACCAATTTGAAATAGGTTCACCATCTATTTTTGCATTTAAATCACCGCCACATATAGCAAGGTGGCAGTTATGCAAGGCAATAAAACAAGCGTTACCCAAAGTAATTTCAATCGCAACGCAATTGACTACGTTACCAAGCAAATGGTTGGCCCAGCTGTAAGCATAGTCGTCGACCGGCCCACCTTGAGTCACACCGACATGCGCTAAGCCAAAACGACCAAAGTCTTGAACTAAAGAGAGCGGTCCTGGCTTTTCCACCAGTAATCCACCGTAACTCATAGTACGCCTCCTAAATCGATAAACTCTTGTTTTGAAATAGCATTAAAGGTGACCTTGTCACCCACTTCAAACGGTATAAAAGGAGGAGAGTCGGAGAAGAGCGCAAGAGGGCTTTTACCAATAATGTTCCATCCGCCAGGACTATCTGATGGATAGACAGCCGTTTTAGAGTCTGCGATTCCTACACTTCCGGCCGGCACTTGTGTTCTTGGTGTGGCAAGCCTTGGCATGTACAATTGAGTATCAACGTCAGAGAGAAATGCAAAGCCTGGAGCAAAGCCAATTGCAGAAACCGCGTACTCGGTTTTCGTATGCAGGGTAATAAGATCGTCTAATGACAGACCTCGCTTTTGAAAACGAGATAGATCTAACGCGGTTTCTTCAGAGTAATATACAGGGATAGTAATGTGATTCGGCTGGGAAAGCTTAAGTGATTGAGTATCAAACTGGCTCACGATTTGTTGCAGCTCATTGACTAAGTTCTTTTCGTTGATTCGAAAAGGTAAGTAATCAATGAGAATAGTTTGATAGGAGGGGACAACGTTCATAATAATTGAAGCGAAAGTTTCTCTTATGCTGCGAGCAATCTCTCCGACTGCATTTTCAGAAATACTCACATCAAACTTAATGAAAATACTGCACTCGGAGATCAAAGAGATATTAAATTTCTCTTTATGCATTAATTTCCTCCAGCGTATAGGCTTTGGCGGATCTTTTGGATCAGCGCGATCGACTCTTCATTGTCACCATGAACACAAATTGTGTCGGCTTCCAATAATATGTAACCGCCTGAAGCGGTTTTGACACGCCCAGAGTCAGCTAAGGTCCGGACTTGCTCAAGTATCGCGTGCTCGCTTTTTAACACAGCATTGGGCTGTGTTCTAGGAGTCAGTAAGCCGTCATCTTGGTATAAACGATCTGCAAATGCTTCAAATAGCAAGGGAACATCATAATCGTCTGCGATTTCTAAGTATTTTTCGTTTTCCTGTGAAGCTAGGATCATTAACGGTACTTTGAACAGTGCTGCCGCCTTTACTACCGCTCTAAATATCGCATCACTTTTCATCATGTCGTTGTATAGAGCGCCATGAGGTTTTATGTAACTGATGTCTGTGTATTGCGCCCGGCATAATGCTTGTAAAGCACCAACCTGATATATAACCATGTTCGTAATTTCATCACCCGTCATGCTTATGCTTCGTCTGCCAAAGCCTTGTAGGTCGGCGTAACCTGGGTGTGCGCCAATATCAACATCGTTGTCATTCGCTAGGGTGATGGTGTCGTGCATGACATTAGGGTCGGAGGCATGAAAACCACACGCGATGTTCGCCATATCAACATGGGGCATCACGTATTCATCTGCGCCCATACTCCAAGAGCCAAAGCTCTCGCCCATATCACAGTTCAATGTAAGTTGCTGTTTATTCAATGTCATACGTTTTATTTCTACACAAGCAATGGGTTTACGATGCAGGAAAATGCATCTAGGTTCAGTGACTCACTTCATTCTTCTATCATGAAAACGAGGCTTTTTGAGCAGATAGGTGACGAAAAAGATCACGTTAGTCCATAAAGATGTTGCCGTTATTTGAGTTGATCCGAATTTTGAGGTATTTCGTTTCTTTTCCATCCAATTTTTGAGAATTTAAGGTTATTTTGCATTAGCATCGTGTTAATCTTGTCGCCCTTCATGGGTGATAGATTGCATAATGGTTCTTCTGTCATTTTTGTAGTTGTCTGCGACAGGAATATATATGTCATTACGAGCGAAGCTTATTTGGCCTCTTCTGGTCTTTTTAACGGCTATCTTTGTTATCTCAAAAGGTTACACCTCGTATACTGTATACCAATCGTCTAAGCATGAACTGGTCGAGCAGACAAGAAAGCTGATTAACAATGTTTCTTTCTCAATTAAAGATGCGCTGACAACAAAGGACAAGCAAAAAGCTCAAACTATTCTCGCCAACTTTTTAAACCAGCCAAATGTAACGCGGGTCAAACTTTATGACCAAGATGACCAACCATTCGCTGTTATGGAGATAAGTGGGGCACTAGCACCCGTTCCAAGTCAAACCGAAAGAAGTAGGTTGCACGCTCTAGGCTATGCCTTATCAACCAAATTTCTTTATGTTCTAGAGCCGATTATCCATGATGGCTATGTCATTGGTAGCATGAGAGTTACGCTTTCTCATCGCCCAATTGTAGAAGCCATACAATCTTTACTTCAAGATGGCGCTTTACTTCTTCTGTTTCTTATCGCTGGTGGCACTGTTTTTTACATAAGTATCGAGAGGCTTGTTCTCAAGCCCGTGATGGAACTCAACCGCGTAATAGAGAATGTGACACACGGACGAAACACGGAACATCAAGCTCGCTATTACGCCAAGGATGAAATTGGAGACCTCGCGAGCTCTTTCAATCAAATGATGAATAGGTTAACAGTACGTGAGAAGCAGCGGCAACATTCGCTAGACACACTAGAACAAAAGCGCGCATTTTCAGAAGAGGTTATCGAATCTGTTCAGCATGCATTAGTTATTACAGACAATTCCGGACGTGTTATTCATTGTAATACGGCGACCCAGCAAATATTTCAAAAAAAATTAGATGAACTTAAATATGCCAATATTCGTGATCTAATTAAAACTAAAACACCGAATGAGCTGAGTCAGATCCTGAGTCGAGGCCTAGAGTGCGATGATATTCACCTCAAAAATGCAGATAACGAACAGCAGTTGAGCCTAACCAGTCGTCGCCTCTCGACACATGAATACTTACTGTTTTCGATTCAAGATATCACCGAAATTGAAGAAGCCATAAACCGGCAACGTGTTGCGGGACGTGTTTTTGAAAGCAGCCAAGATGGTCTCATTGTTCTTAATCATCGCGGTGTCATTACGATGGCAAACCCTGCCGTCACTAAGTTAGTCGGCTTAGAGGTGGATCAGCTTATTGGGAAATCATTCATCCAAACGCTAAAGTGGCGCAAGTTACAGGAAATGATGCCTAGTATCATCGAGTCGATAGAAAATTATGGCGTTTGGCAAGGTGAAGTTATCGAGAAGAACCATATTGGTCAGTTTGTACCGATGTTTGCTCGAGTCAATCGTATCGTTAAGTGTGAAGACTATGGTTTCTATGATCTGGTTATTGTTCTTACCGACCTTTCCGGCGCAAAAGAGATGGAACGATTGGAGCATTTAGCTCATCACGATGCTTTAACGGGGTTAGCCAATCGATCTAAGTTCCATTTAGAGTTGGAACAACTAGTACAACGCTCTGGATACTTGCGTGACGAATTTGCAGTTTTGTACCTCGATCTGGATGGATTTAAAGAAGTTAACGATACCTACGGTCATGATGCAGGTGATGAAGTTTTGAAAAAAGTTTCCGAGCGTCTAACATCTGCGACGAGACATAGTGATTTAATCGCAAGACTTTCTGGTGATGAATTTGTCATGTTGGTTAATCCCGCCAATCAAAAAGTGGTCACCCGAATAGCAGAACAGTTGCTCGAGAGCATATGTGCTCCAATTGAGTACAAAGGTCACTTACTCAAAGTTGGCGTTAGTATCGGCGTAAAATTAGTCGGCGTAAATGAGCGCGATGCTACTCGAGTTTTAAAAAGTGCGGATACGGCAATGTATCAAGCAAAGAAAGCCGGGAAAGGCCAAGCAATATTAATGGGATGCGAATTACAAGAGACAGTTTAAATCGTAACGTCAAAGCTTTAAACTAACCCAATTCGCGTCAGAAGGAATAATAAAATGAAAGTACTCGTTACGGGTGGTATGGGCTATATCGGTAGTCATACGTGTATTCAAATGATCGAAGCTGGCATGACGCCAGTGATTCTAGACAACCTGTACAACAGTAAATCTACGGTATTAGATCGAATTGAAAAGGTATGTGGTGTAAAGCCAACCTTCATTAAAGCCGATATCAGAGATAAATTGGCGATGGTAGAAGCACTAAAGTCGCACAATATTGAAGCTGTTATCCATTTTGCAGGTTTAAAGGCCGTCGGTGAGTCTGTAGCAAAACCTCTAGAGTATTACGACAACAACGTTAATGGCACTTTAGTATTGGTTGATGCAATGCGCGAAGCCGGAGTTAAATCGTTGGTATTTAGTTCATCAGCGACTGTATACGGTGATCCTGCATCTGTACCCATCACTGAGGACTTTCCAACTAGCGCAACTAACCCATATGGTCGCAGCAAGTTAATGGTGGAAGAGTGTTTAACCGACTTCCAAAATGCGAACCCTGACTGGAGCATTACACTTCTTCGTTACTTTAACCCGGTAGGTTCACATCCAACAGGCGAGCTAGGTGAAGATCCTCAAGGTATTCCAAACAACTTAATGCCGTTTGTTTCTCAAGTTGCGGTAGGGCGAAGAGAGTTCCTTTCTGTGTTTGGTAGTGATTATCCGACCAAAGATGGCACAGGCGTACGTGATTATATTCATGTAATGGACTTATCCGATGGTCACGTTGCTGCATTAGAAAAAGTAGGTAGCAAAGCTGGCCTTCATATCTATAACCTCGGTACTGGTAACGGCTACAGTGTACTGGACATGGTGAAAGCATTTGAAGCCGCAAGTGGTAAAGATGTCCCATACCAACTTGTTGAGCGTCGTCCAGGTGATATTGCAGAGTGTTGGGCGGATCCATCAAAAGCGATGAATGAGTTAGGTTGGAAAGCAACTCGCACTCTAGAAGAAATGACTGGCGATACATGGCGCTGGCAGTCTACTAACCCTCAAGGTTATCCAGACGCCTAATCTTTAATTTACATAATAGTAACAAAAAGGCGCGTGATTGCGTCTTTTTTGATCCAAATCGGAAAAAATCGTAAATTACTGGTTAAAAGGTAGCAAGTATATATAGAGCTGTTAAACTATGCCCGACTCTTAATTTGGGTTATAAATTTTCTCATAGCTATTGGGGTAGTTCATGGAACTCGGTCTGATCATCACTTTCATCATTGCAGCAGCAGTAATGGTGAAAAAAGAGATGGCAAAACAGTAAACTTTCATTTTTCATACTTTTCTTTACATTTTTGAAATGAAAGCCATAAAAAAAGCCAGCATTACGCTGGCTTTTGTGTTTTTAAGGTTTAGAACTCGTATTTAACACTAATGTTATAATTACGCTCAGCTTGCGTTTTGTCTCGACTTAACTCAGTCTTACCGCGAACATCGTTCCAAAGATGGTATTCTTCATTCGTTAGATTCATAACACCAGCACGAATGGTTATATCTTTCATTGGTTTGTAGTACGCCGTTAAGTCAACGACTGTCGCAGACGGCAAAGCAACTTGGTCTTTGATTCCGCCTTTATCACCATCAGAGTTGATATCACTGTTCGATTTCTTAGCCGTGTAGTTTACTTTTAGGCTTGTCCCCCAAAGTGCATTTGGTGAATCGTAATTTACAGCAGCTACGGCATTCCATGGGTTTACACTGTTCAAAGGATTACCATCACCATCTTCACCTTCTGTGTATGCTGCAACAAAGCGAGTTGTCACGCCTGATGGAAGACCAGCAATGGCATGCCAATCAAGACGGTTAGAGAGCTCAACCCCTTTAATGTTTGCTTCACTAATATTGATATTTGTGAATTCAGTTAAACCACCATTGTTTGATGACGTTTGCTCAATAAAGTCACTGTAATCACTGTAGTAGAACGCTACTTCAGTTGCAGACGCTGCAGTGTTATGACGGTAACCAAGCTCATAAGACAAACTCTTTTCAGATCCCAAATTTGGGTTAGGGCGGTTGGTATAGCCATGAGCCGGATTATCGTAGGTGTAGTAAAGCTCGTCGAACGATGGCGCTCGGAACCCTTGGCTCACTTGCGCGAAGATCGTGCCAGGTTGCGATACAGAGTAAGTTGCTCCTAAACGACCAGTTAATGCAGAGTCGCTAAACTTCTCGAATGACTCTTCAGAAGTATTTGAAGGATTAGTCGAGAAGTAATCGTAACGCACACCTGGAGTCAGAATTAGCTTGTCATTAAGAAGCGAAATTTCATCTTGCAAGAATAAACCAAAGCTTTCTTCTTTTGCATCCGGTGTGTAAACGTAAACAGTATCTGGCGTGCCAGGATCGGAATTAAACTCGCGATTGGTATTACTGATGTCACTATGTTTGTACGATATTCCGTAAACAATATAGTGATTTTGAATCTCTTTATCTAACTGAGTTTCGAATTCAAATTTGTCTTCAGTATATTCGTAATCTTTTTTCTGTTGGTTGTCACCACTAGGCGGTACGTAAGGTGGGTAACCTGGGCTGGCTTCGATAAAGCGATTAGACACGCCGTTTTCTTCTTTACCAATCCATGTAAGCTTGGACGTGATCGTATCCGAGATAGCTGCATCTGCAAACCAAATGTGCTTGAGCCCAATGCGATTTTGCTTGGTTGTGTCTTCAGCGTTGAAGTTTTTGTAACTTTTATGTGCGATCTCTGAGTCAGTCTCGTTGTAAATAACTTCTCCCAAGAACTCCAAGCGATGAGCGTCATTCAATTGAGATTGAAATTTTACCAATAGATCGTTTTTGTAATAATCTTGGTTGTCCACAGAATAGTTATCGTAAGGCGCCTTAGAGAAATTTTGTAGCTCTGCACCATCACGGCGTGTAAAGGCTATAAGTGCTTCTGTATTACCGAAACGCTTTGCTAAAGCTACATGCTCACTAAAAGAGTTATCTTCCGATGAATAAGAGAGTTTAGCTTGACCACCAAAGTCTTTACCATCTTTGAGGAAATCCTTCGGATCTTTTGTTTCGAATGCGACAACACCGCCAATTGCATCACTACCATGTAGGCTAGAAGCTGCTCCTTTAACAATTTCGACACTCTTTAGCATATCGGGGTCGACAGTAACGGCACTAGAATTGATAAACGAATAGGGTCCACCGCTGAATACACCTGGTTGAGATGCACCGTCTACTAAGATTTTAACTCGTTTACCTTCCATCCCGCGAATGTTAATACTTTGGACGCCTTGGCGTTGAGTGCCATTAACAGTAACACCTGGCGTATACTCGAATAGATCATTCAAGTCCTTTACCATGTTTTCTTCGATGTCTTTCTCTGATACAACAGCAACAGAAGCAGCAACAGTGTTTATGGTTTGGTTGGTACGGGTGGCCGACACAACGACTTCTTCAAACTTAGAAGCTTCTTCCGCATGAGCAGTATGGGAAAGGGCAACTAAAATGGAGGCTGACAAAATTGATTTTTTATACATTGGCTTCAATACCTTAGATCCATAATAGGTAACAACACGCGGATACTAATGGATCTAAATGGTAATTACTATCATTACCATTGTCATTTATTGGTTTGTATTGAATCTTATTCTTAGGCTATGAGCATTCCTAGTCTTTAGTTATCAATATGTTATATTATTTGTCGTTAGTTCTTGATAAGTTCATCCAAATACAACGAATGTGATGAATGTCACATTAAGGGAGGCCATGTGCAGAGTCCAATTACGTTAGAAGCACTCCATATTCTAGATGCTATTGATCGAAGAGGGAGTTTTGCTGCTGCTGCGAATGAGTTAGACAGAGCCCCGTCATCGCTGAGCTATCAAATCCAGAAACTCGAGCAAGACTTAGACATTATTATCTTCGATCGCTCTGGTCACAAAGCCCATTTTACTGAAGCAGGTAAGCTTATTCTTGAAAGAGGAAGAGCTATTTTACAAGCCAGTGAAAAGTTAGTGAACGATGCAACGTTATTGGCGAATGGTTGGGAACTGGATATTACCATTGCCTTTGATGGCATTATTCCTATATCCAATTTTTTCCCGATGGTTGATGCGCTGGCCGAGGTCAGCTCAACTCGAGTCAGGCTGCAAGAGGAGATTCTGGCTGGTAGCTGGGAGTCGTTGAATACGGGGAGAGCTGATTTACTGATTTGCCCATCACTGGATACGCTTCCTCAAGAAGTTAAGTCAGAAAAAATTGGTAAAATGAGTATGTATTGGGTAGCTTCCGCTGATCACTATGTTCACAAGCGTAGTGGTAAGTTTGATGAAGCAGCGCGAGAAAAGTATCGGATTATTGCTATTGCAGATACCGCACGTGAGCAACCCGCGCTCTCAATTAATATCATTCAAAAACAGCCTCGCTTGACCGTCACCAACTTTACGGCAAAAGTAGAAGCGCTAACTGCAGGTTTAGGCATTGGTACATTACCAAGCCAAATTGCACAACCTCTTATTGATAGTGGTGTATTGAAACGAATCGAAGGCACTGAAGAACAGCCGATGGATATTATTTTGGCATGGCGCCGGAACACTATGGGTGAGGCAAAATCCTGGTGTATTCAGTACTTAAAAAAGAATTGGAAACTAAAGTAACAACGTAACTTTTACTTCTTAGATTCCCATTGATTATCGAATGTAAGAAGTAAAAGTCATCGCTAATGCTGCGCTTTTCAATTTAAAGGGAGCACCATATCTGCCGTACCGTCTGCAAACTGGACATCGATCTCAAACCCCAAGTTCTGAGCCAACATCAACATTCCTCTGTTTGTTGGCATGGTCATTCCAGACATTTGCTTTGTGCCTTTAACTTTGCAATAGCTGATTATTTTCTGCATCAGCACTTTGCCTAAACCTTTTCCTTTCAAATCTGAACGAACCAAAATAGCAAACTCAGCGTCACTATTGTCTGGTGTAATCAATGCGCGGGCTACCCCTATGATAGACGGTCCGTCAGTATTAAACGCTACCGCAACAAACGCCATTTCGCGGTCGTAGTCGATTTGAGTAAAGTTTGCCAAAGCCTCATGGTTGAACTCTCCAACTTCAGAAAAGAAACGTTTATAGAGATCTTCTTTCGATACGCTATTAATGAATTGAGCATGTAGCGGCTCATCCTCAGGCAAGATAGGACGAAGCAGGATAGGTTGGCCATCTCGAAGCGTTACAGTTTCGACAAACTCTGCCGGGAAAGGGCGAATCGCTAGCCGTTTTTGGGCGTCTCCTTCGTATTTACACAGTGTGACATCTGCATCAAGGATAGTTAAATCGCTTCCGGACACCAGTACTGGATGGATATCCAGTTTTTGTATTTCTGGTAACTCAACTGCCATTTGGGAGATACGAACCAAGAACTTTGACAACTCAGTAATATCGAGCGCATCTTTGTGTTTCTGCAGGCGAATCTTTCCAGACTTTAAGGCAACAACGACAAGGTAGCGCGCAAGCGTCATGTTCAAAGGAGGAAGTGCAGCGACGGCATCTTGGGCTATATTCCACTCAGAGCCGCCTTGACCAAGCAAGATCACTGGTCCAAAGACTTTATCTACTGCAATACTAACCCGTAGCTCTTCAGCGCTGCCGAGCTTTGCCATCCCTTGTACCAACAGCCCATGTACATTGGCGGAAGGGTAACTGAGCTTTACGGTATCTAAAATGGATAGCGCTGCGTTGGAAACTTCTCGACTGTTTCTTAAATTTAGAGCGACACCGTGAACATCCGATTTATGAGGAATGTCTGGAGAACGTAATTTAACCGCAACAGGGTATCCAATATTTTCTGCCATATGAACAGCTTCAATGTCGTCAGATGCAATCCACGTAGGCAAAACGTTAAACCCGAACAGCTTAAATAATGGGCTGGTTTGATGCGTGTCCAAGGTGACTGTGTTTTTATCCAGTAGTCGTTCGTTTACCCATTCTTTTGCTGAACTCACACTTCCAGAATGTAACGGCTCTGCCGTTGTTGGCGTTTCCATTAGTTGTTTCTGGTTTCGTCTGTATTCGACCAAGTGCATGTACGCTACAACCGCACTTTCAGGTGTTCTATAGGTTGGAATACCTGCTTGAGTAAATGCCAGTCGCGCTTCTCTCGACGTTTGTTCTCCTGACCAGTTGGTCAAGATATTAAAATGCTTATGCCGAGGGTGAGATTTGATTGCATTAATAACGGCTTGAGCAGTTTCAAGAGGATCAGAAACAGCAGAAGGACTATGCATAATCAATATCGCATCTGCACAGTCGTTATTCATCAGTGCGTTAATGGTATCAATATAGCGTTTTTGGGTTGCGTCACCAGACAGATCAATTGGATTTCGAGCACGCCAGTTGGATGGAAGTACTGCTTGTAATTGCTCAATGGAAGCGTCATCAAGCGTTGCGAGTTGGCCACCACGTTCAATCAAAGTATCAACGGACATAACAGCAGGGCCGCCGCCATTGGTGATGATCGCTAAACGCTCTCCACGAAGTGGCACAGAATGCGTGAGTGTTTCAACCGCGGCAAAAAGCTCATGCGTATTGCTGACTCGTAACATACCAGTTCTGCGAATAGCAGAATCGTAAATTACGTCAAGTGTATCTCCGTCTTGCTGCTCAAAAGTATTCATCTCTTTAGAGCGGCCCGCTTTTAGCACCAATATACGTCGGTTACGTGAAGCGGCTCGCGCAGCAGACATAAATCGGCGAGCGTCTTGGATATTATCAACATAAAGCAGAATAGCTTCTGTGTTTCCATCCATACTCAAATAGTCGAGCAAATCTGCAAAATCGATATCCTGTCCACGCCCAATCGAAATGAACGAAGAAAAACCAATGTTCTTATCATTTGCCCAGTCTAAAACCGTGGTACAAACCGCCGCGGATTGTGAGATGAAAGCAATTTTTCCGGGTTTAGCTGCGACAGGGGAAAACGTGCAGTTAAAATTGTGCCAAGGAAGGATGATACCTAAGCTGTTTGGGCCTAAAACTCGAATGTTCAATGATGAAATATCTAAAGGATTAGGGTCATCAGAGATAACAATCGCAAACGGTGTGCCTCTCTCATCTAGCTCTTTAAGCAATTGCTCGTTACGTGAAACGTTCGTACACAAAATTGCAATATCTGGCGTATAGGGCAGGGAAGCTACATCAGGGTAAGCGATCACGCCAGATACGGCTTTATAACGCGGCGTTACTGGCATAATCGCGCCACCAAATCCACTTTGTAGAAGGTTGCGCATCACAACATGTCCTGCTCGCAATGCTTTTTGAGATGCCCCAATAACGGCCACAGAGTTGGGTTTAAAGAGTTTATGTAGTTTATTCATGCTGACTCCTGGCCGTTTGTAAGTCACGTTGGCTTCTCGGTTTCATATCAATCATAAACGAATAATTTACTGATAAAACATCTTCAGACCAGACATTGCAGAAAATGTGTACGATGCTTATGGAGTTTGTGTTATTCATCACATCAAAATCACAGATTATTGTATTTGATGCTTGATAAACGGCCCTGCTATCGGCATGATTTATCGTAATATTTATCCAGAGCATTTGTTACTTCATGAAAAAAATCGCAATCATCGGCTTGTCAGTTCTGCTTTCTGCTTGTGCATCTGAAACTTACATCACGGATGTGACCTCAGAAAGTTACCGAGAGGACTACAAATCAGATCGTATCTCTAAACCAATTATGGCGTCTGAAAACGCTGTAGTAGAAAAAGACGTACAACCAACTGTTGTGAAAATGACGGCAAAGCCTGAAGAAAAGAAAGTAGTCAAGCTAACGCCAAAAGAGCAGGCGAAGCCAGTTAAGATCGTACCACCAAGTAAAAAGCAAGCTGGCATTCAACGATTCGGCTATACCATTCAAGTCGCAGCTGTGGGTAGCCAAGCTAAAGTCGATCAGTTTGCAAATAAGCTGCCACAGAACGGTCAGCCAATTTGGGAAAACTACAAAGTTGTAAACGGTACTAAGTGGTTCTCAGTTTTATACGGAGACTACGCAACAAGCGCAGAAGCCAAGCAAGCGATTTCGACTTTGCCAGCTCAATTTCAGCAGTTAAGGCCATTTGTTAAAAGCATTGATGCAATCAAAAACTCAGCTTACCCAACGCTTAACAAATTAAATTAACACATCAAATAAGGGAGCGAATAGCTCCCTTATTTATTTGCTCAAATCCTATTCGAACAACATTCCTCACATTAAAATTACTGTACGTCACACTTCAAAGGTTTATCATAATAAATAGTATCTTTTGTAGGTCACGGAAAGATGGATTCATGATTAAAAATATTCTTTTACTATGCGGCGGTGGCTCTTCTGAGCACGAGATTTCATTATTGTCTGCAAACTTTGTCGAACAACAACTAAATCTTATTGAAGACGTTCACGTTACACGCGTAGAAATAAAAAACGAAGGTTGGATGACCAACCAAGGTGAGTTGGTTTACTTGGATCTCAATACCAAGCAGTTGTGCTCAAGTGAATCTAATCAAACCATTGATTTCATCGTGCCTTGTATACATGGTTTTCCTGGCGAAACAGGCGACATTCAATCTCTGTTTGAAATCGCAGGTATTCCTTATCTTGGCTGCGGGCCAGAAGCGAGTAGCAATAGTTTCAATAAAATCACATCTAAGCTTTGGTACGACGCTATCGGCATACCCAATACGCCATACTTATTCTTAACGCGAAACGATGAAGAAGCTCACGTTCAAGCTCATAAAGCCTTTGAAAAGTGGGGAAAAGTTTTTGTTAAAGCCGCTCGCCAAGGCTCTTCCGTTGGCTGTTACAGTGTCACAAAAAAAGACAAGCTTTCTAATGCAGTAAATGATGCTTTTGGGTTTTCTGACCAAGTGTTGGTTGAGAAAGCAGTAAAACCTCGAGAACTTGAAGTTGCTGCATATGAGATGAATGGCCAACTACATATCACTAAGCCAGGCGAGGTCATCGCGCCTGATGGTGCTTTTTACTCGTACGATGAAAAGTACAGCAGTTCAAGTCACTCGCTCACAGAAGTTGAGGCGAAGAATCTAACTCAAGTACAATTAGATTCCATCCAACACGCGTCAGAGACGGTATTTAAACAAATGAATCTTCGTCATTTATCTCGTATCGACTTTTTCCTAACGGAAGATGATGAGATTTATTTAAACGAAGTAAACACATTTCCAGGAATGACTCCGATCTCAATGTTCCCTAAAATGCTTCAAAACAACGGGCACAAATTTCATGAGTTCTTGGAAGATTGTATAAACAGTGCAAAGTGATTAACGTTATCGAGACGCGTTTTATGATACAAGTTGTTTTCTAGAGCAAGGATTATTCAAGCCGTATTTGAATATTGCTCAGTAGCAATTATGATTATATCAACGCATTAAACAGATGACTCAGTGGTATGGCGATTTCAAATTATAGAGGTTTTAACCTGCAGTCAGTCGGATCAGATGGCAGTGTTTGGAAGGTTAAAATCAAGAACCACGTTTTACAGGGCAGTTTGACGGCGGTAAAGAAAAGCATTGATTGGTGGTGTGACACCGCATCGATTATTGATCCCAAAGAGTTTGCTTCACTCGGACAAAGAGTGCAGCAAACTGGTGTTGCAAAATCAGAGGTCTTTAACGGCTATACTATTCAAAACGATACAGGCCAACCTAACTCTTGGTACTGTATGTTTAATGGTAAACTGATTAAGGGCAGTAAAGCCGCTATTCAACGCCATATCGAAGCTTATTTGGTTGCAAAGCAAAAAGCGATGCAAGCTCAACAACAAAAGAAACAATAGAATGACTCTGGTATATTCAACAGAAACCGGTCGAATTAAACCGGAAGAAGAAAAAGTATCTCGCCCTAAAGGCGATGGTGTTGTTCGGATTCAGCGCCAAACGAAAGGCCGTAAAGGTAAAGGCGTATGCATTGTTACAGGTTTAGACTTGGATGATGCACCTTTAAAGTTATTAGCGGCAGAACTCAAAAAAGTCTGTGGCTGTGGTGGCTCTGTAAAAGATGGCAATATCGAGATTCAAGGTGATGCTAGAGACAAGATCAAGGCACATCTTGAAAAGAAAGGCATGACAGTCAAATTAGCCGGTGGCTAATTTAATATTTCCAGTAAACAAAAATGGCGTCTAAAGAAATAGACGCCATTTTTTATAAGTTGCTAATTGAAGAGCAAGCAATCGTAGATTGATAGATCGATATTAGCTATTTTATGGTAAATAACCATTATGTTTAATGCTCACAGTAAGGCCCTTAAATTTAAAATCTGCAGGGGAATAGGAGCATACTCAGACAGCATTTAGCGTACGGCGACATGCAATTTAACATAATATACATAATGCGAACTTAAGAGTTAGAAGATTAGCATTGGTGAAGTCAGTTTAGTTACACTGTATTTGGCTTTTGCTTCCTTGCAAATTTCATCAGCTGTCTTGTATGGGCCATGAACTTCGATTCCACCACAGCGACCACTTGAACTGTATCTTTGGTTACGTCCGACACCATGCACGTTGGTTTTGCATCTTGCTCATTCGATATGAGTCAACATGGACACGCATTTGCTTAACCCAAACGTGTAAGTACTAGATTATCTTTATAGGAACAAGGAATCTAACAGGTGTAAACTCTCTACTTTTCAATCTATACCTAGATCTTTCTTCATATGCTCACTCAACTCGTTAGTGGTTCTTACATTAATCTTATGTTTGCAATGATGGATTCTCAACTCTTCACCAAATAATTTTACTAGTGATTTGGTATACAAAGCACTAATATTATTTATTATTCTATACAATGTATCTTTCTGATAAACAGATCTTTTCGAATTTTGTATTGCAGTCTTCATATTTAAATATCCTCACACGTTTAACTTTATAATTTAAAGAGTCAATTTCAACTTTTATTATTACTTTTTCCGATATGGAATGAGTCATTATCAATGATGCACAATCAAGAATTAAATCACCCGAATCCAACTTAGTAATTTCACGAGACAAATTTTTTATTTTTAAATCTTTATTTTTTATATTTAATCCGATTGATTTAATTTCTTCAGGATATCGGTTTAACTTAATATCCAATATGATTTTATTAAGATAGTAGTCTGCCTTTATTTCATGGCGGCTTTTAAATATCATTGTCCCCCTCCGATGAAGCAAGTTATACTTTCCCACCAGTTAAAAGACAACGTGACTCAGAGTTGCAAAAAGGTAACAATCATGGAATTGATGAACAATGAGTTGATCTGCTTTGCAGCCATTTGTAAACACCTCTCTCTTACAGAGGCATCAAAAGAACTTGGAAAGTCGAAAGCTCAAGTCAGCAGGCAGCTAGCAGCATTAGAAAAACAACTTGGTGTAACACTCGTCCACAGGACAACAAGGAAACTCGTTTTAACTGATCATGGCGAAAGCATTAGAGAGCTTGCTATCAAGACGTTAGAGAGTTTGCACGAGTTAAATTACAGAGCTAGCTCGTTGAGTGAATGCATTGATGGAAAGTTTAAAATCACAATGCCCAACTCTATAGCCTCTTCTATTTTTGGTTCTGTTCTTAAAGACTTACAAGAACGATATCCAAAAGTTGATTTTGAAATATCGTCAAGTAACAATGTAGAAAATTTATTAGAAAGCAATGTAGATTTAGCGATTAGGCTTAATAATGTTATTGATGACACTCTTATTGCACGTAAAATTGGTGATTATAGTGATGTTTTGATATCTAGGGTAAGTAATGCCAACAACAAAACACTATTAATCTACAAACATCATTCGAATAAGGAATCAATTAAAAATCAATATACTGATGTTATCGAAGTTGATAACACCTCTATTTTAATAAACTTTGTTTCTGAGGGAGTTGGGGTTGGTGTCATTCCAAACTATCTTATTAAAAGTAACTATATAGACAAAAACATCCGAATATCGCAAACTTTTGATATAGAACGTTCCATGTATATTGCCTACCCTTATCAAAACCCTTTGCCAAGAAAGCTAGCTGAGATATCTACTTTTATTAGGTCTGAGTTATCACAAGTATTGAAGAGTGAGTCATTTTAGGGCGGTTGTTCAGATTTAGAATTTTGCGCTGTCTACTCAACTAGGCCTAACGCTAATCTTTGTAACATATTGTTTCAGCGGTATTTATTAACACCCCCATCTTTATGCTTGCTATCACAATGTGAAATGCTCTGCCGTCTTGTTATCAAGGTTTTGCGTGGAATAAATCACGTGGGGTAAACGATAGATTGACTTACATTAAAATTTTCATCAAAAGCAACTTTATATAAAATTGATTTCATACCAATCTATGTGTATCTTCTACCCATATCCCCACAATAACCAAGGAGAATGCCATGGATAAGCTACTCGCGTCTGCATTAGAAATTAAGCAGCGAACTATGGTGACTGGCTTTTTTGCTAGAAATGGATTCAAAATCGCTATGACCGATTTTGATGATGTCACTTTTGAGCGAGAAGGCGTGCAAGTTAACGTACATTTTGATCTGCAGTCAAACGCAGAGTCTGCATCTGTTTTATCTCATGAGGCATCAATCATTCCTGGCTAAAAACTTTTATTATCACCGATACACCAAGCCGAACATAAACGTTCGGCTTGTTAGTGACAAAAAATGATGAGTGCGAACAAGAGTTGTCGATCACTCGTCTAAATAGACGATTAATAAATCAGCTTCAACCTCGTTCACAACCTTTGGTATCGATGAAAAAAAGCGACTCAATAAGTTGTGATGATGACCACATACAACTAAGTCTATCCCCTCTTTTTTGACGATTCCCGATAGTTTTATATGAAGATCGCCGATTACTACCATGGTCTCGTTTACTGGATATAAGCATTTATCAGCGAGCTCTTGCAGCCTTCTTTCCAATTCTTGCTCTTCCTTCGCTTCCATGACTATGCGATCAACATCTACGTAAACAAATGAGAGTTTGCTGCTTGAGTTATCTGCTTGCATTATTGCTTTTTCGATAACGGCTTGGCTAGATTGAGATAAGTCGACAGCAACCAAAACGTGCTTATAACCCATCATTCCTCCCTAGGTTAGTTTTTGTTCTCATATTAAGTCTAGTCCACATAGAGCGAACACAACATCAAAACTACTGCTACATGATAGTTAAAGGAGTTTAGTGTAAAACAGGCAAATAGTTTTCATTGCAACCTTGTTGCTTCCTCTCATCCAAAGATCAACGATGTTTTTCCAATTTCTTCTCTAATTATCGGACTATTTAACAGGAAGGATGCCAGAAAACATTACGTTGTAACACGCGTTACTACTCTTGATTTCTACTACTCTTGAGGTTTCATATTACCCACTTCAACGTCGCCTAGTTTAGTAAAACTACTTTAGATTAAGCATGCTCAATATGTAACGCTCCGCTCAAATCCAGGAGACGTATTTCGGCTAAAAAAAGCAGCTCAATGAGATGAATTTCGCTTCATCTATTACATATGTCTGCGAGTGCTTACTGTTCTTATATCGCTTATTTAATAACTCTAGTTGAATTATCGCTATAAGTTACGGTGTCTCTTTTTTCTTTTTTTAGCATAATCTTCTGCCTGAGAACGAGGCCCTCTTGGACTTTGTAATTAAATTACAAGATCAATCGCGACCAATATGGTTGGCAGATTAAAATACCGTGGTAAACAATTGATATAATTGAGTTTAATTTATAAGTTCTTTAAAAAACGCCTAATTACCTGCACTATGCAAACCAAGGTTAACATAATGAGGTAAAATTTTACCAACTTACTATTTAGTCTTAAAGGTAATTGAACAAGATTAAAATCATATAGGTATAGTAAATTGTAGTTACAGCGTAACCAGGGTGGTATTTGGGAATGTAGAGGAATAGAAAATAGAAAGGCAAAAAAACAGGGCGTATGCCCTGTCCATGAATTGATTAGTTTTGTTGCTGTTGTTTTTCTGCGTACTCAGATCGAATCCGTTCGGCAACAATTTTGATAGCTTCTGCAGTACTTGTGCCCTTCGCCATCAATTCTTGAATTCTCTCTACAGCTTGTTGTTGCTCTTGGTGAGATAGAGGGGGTAAATCGTCAAACATAAAAAGCTCCTCATTTTGAGGAGCTGACTATAACGATTCGATTAATAGGTAGCAAGGAAATTAATGGATGCACCCATAGCGTTCTCGTTTGTGTACTGAGCTGCGATATCCAATTCGAACAACTTAAGTGGAGACAATCCGATACCAGCAGTAATGGTTCCTTCGTCATTACTTCGAGCTAAGTTCTTCATATACCCTGCTCGTAATGCCATTTGACGCAAAATATCAAATTCAATACCGGCTCGAATCATTTGCGTATTATCATCAAAGGATGAAAAACGTTTTTCTTCGTTAAGATCGTAGTCAACACTCATCGTAAAGTAATCGGCAACAATCCCTGCCCCAACGGTGTATACAGGACGCATGCTATATTCGTATGATTTTATCGTATCGCTGCCATACTCGAATGATTTTGTTTTAACGTCTCTTCCGATCAAATTTTTCGCTGAAATACCGAGACGATATGGGCCAAAGAACCAAAGTGCGCCGGCGTCTAAGTTAAACATCGTTTCCGCGGTCTCATTTTCACGTAAGTCTTTAGTATCAAAATTCTGAAAACTCGTGGCGTATGAGTATGTGTATATACGCTGCAGTTTAGGAGTAACACCAAAAGAAAGGTGTTGGTTCATGAAATTAGTGTATTTAGCAAGTGAAATACCTGCTTCAGCCACGCCAATAGAAACACCTTGTACATAGCTATCATCTAATGGATTAGTACCTGAGGTATCAACATTTGGTTGTACGAATGATTCAGTGTATAGCTTACCGTATGCAGTTGCAGATAAGAATTTGTTGGGAATACCAATGGCAACGACACCACCAAGATCAAAGTCTGTCTTTTTCCCATCGATAGCATCCATCGATTTTTTGATTTCATCGACGTCTGTCAATTTGCTGATGCGTTCGATCTCATCAACTAGATCATATTGATCATCGTAGCTGCCACCAAAACTTGGCACGATCATGCCTGCATCGTCATTTCGGCGATAAATCGCAGTAAGAGCGGGGTTGAAAAAAGGCGCAGTTAGATAAGTTGCTGATACGGTACCAACGCCACCCATTGCATCACTACGAGCCTCTATCGCATAAGTAGCAGCAGAAGCAGCATTAGCGAAAAGAATAGTAGCAACAGAAGTGGCAAGAATTTTATATTTGTTTTTCATACTACACTTGTGATTTTAGTTCGTCCTGAACCTTTATCGGCACAAGTAGTATTTCTTTAACTATTCTTCCTGGGAAAGATCATAGGTTCGGCTAATAGTTTGAGCCTGCTCAACAATTATATCGCCCTGCCAACGGCGACTATTGATACTTACCGCCAATACGTATCTATCGTTTGGGACACCCGCTAGCTCCAATGAATTTGGATAGTTAGACTCGTAAGTCTTTTTCCACATTTGCTCGTACTGGCCATCAATGTAGTCATACAAACCGACTTCAAGTTGCGGTAATGGACAATGGGGATTACGAAGTGCGCTCTTTTCTACTTTCCAATTCTCTTTAGATGTCCAACGAACATATTGAGAAGAGTTTGAATCTCCAAGTATTACCCAAGTTCGATACTCTTGTTTATCAGTAGAAACAACGGTTAAGTGATATAAACCAGCTTCAAGCTTACCGGTTAAGTTATAGCGTTTCGAGTAACTACGCTCGTTGGCAAGTTCTGTCCCGTTCGGCTGTTGTTCATAGCTGAATGAACTGTCCGCGGATATAGAATCATCCACCCATCGATTAAATGAAATATTTTCGATGTCAGTTGTAGCTCTTAGCTTGATTACCAATCTAAATGTATCTCGCCCAGGGCTTTGAATAGTCTGACGAATAACGTTCACACCACTTATCCAATCAGGCAGCGTTACACCAGTGAGAGCCTTGCCACAGTTTTTAGATAGTGACTGACCAAGAAGATCATTAAGGTGAGGAGTCAAATCTTTACTTGGTTCCGTTTGCCAGAGTTCAACAAGAGAGTTGAACATACCCGCAAGATCATCTTCAAGTAAGTGTTGATGTGCCTGTGTTAAAGGCGTGTTAGTTTGAAACCAGTCCATTGCATGGACTGGTTTCACTAACGCTAATGAGAGAACTACAGGGAGTAGTATTTTCATTACGACTTATGCTTTCATCTTGTAGCCAACACCACGAAGTGTTTCAATTTCCAGTCCTGGCAGTTTTTGACGAAGCTGTAGTACATGTGTATCAACCGTACGTGTTGTCGGGAAGTGATTGTAACCCCAAACGTGGTCAAGTAGCTCATCACGAGTAAACACGCGACCTAAGTTTGACGCCAAAAATAGCAGCAAATCAAACTCTGTTCGAGTAAGCGTAATTAGCTCGTCTTTATAAGTCACTTCACGAGTCGAGCGGTCAATCTCTAAGTCTTTTGTAATCACTTTATCAGCGTTGCTTTGTTCTGCTGAATCCGGTGCTCGTAGCTGTGCACGGATTCTCGCAAAAAGCTCCGCCTCAGCAAAAGGCTTTGTTAAGTAGTCGTTCGCGCCGGAATCAAGGCCTGCAACTTTATCTTTTACGGTAACAAGTGCCGTTAACAAGATAACTGGTACGTCTTTAATCTGTTTCCATTCTGGGAGACATTGTACAGAGTCACCATCTGGGAGTTGGCGATCGAGAATTACCAAGTCAGCTTTTTTCCATTGTGGCTCTACGTCTGCAATACGCTCCACATGTAAACACTCATATCCTGCTTGTTCCAGGCTTACTAACAGGCCGTCAGCCAAGTTTTTATCGTCCTCAACGAGAAGCAGTGTCTGTTTCACAAGGTATCTCCAATATAAAAGTTGTAGGTGGTCCCATTAAGGACATTTTTCCGCCCATGCGGCCTACCATAGATTCAACGATTGTTAATCCAAGTCCTAACCCGCTCTTACTTACGAACGGTTTCTTCAAATTTGCCCAATCTTTAGCCGTTAGGCCTCCTGCATCTCGGACTTGGAATACTATTTTTTCTTCACTAGTTGAGACATCCAATTCAACCGGTGCGACACCGTACTTAAGCGCATTACGAAGCAAGTTATCGATACAAGTTCCTAACCAGTACACATTAACTTTAGCAGCCACATCTTCATTGATGTTAAAAAGCACGGCACTATCAAATTCTTCTTCGATCTTAAATTCTAACCAATCTGCAACGGATGGTACCCAGTCTGTTGCAAGCATTTGGTTATCAGATTGCAAATAATCTTTACTCGCTTCTGCCAATTGACGCAGGCGGCGCGTATCTTCACACAATCTGCGGAATTCGTCATACACACTTTCAGGCAAATGCTCGAACTCTCGACGAAAGCCCTCAACCGTTAGTGACAGAGATGCAATCGGTGTTCTGAGCTCATGCGTTAAAATTTGCAACACGAGCATTCTACTACGTAGTTCTTCTCGCTTGCTATTCCAACGGTACACCGCCCAACCAATCACCAAAAGAATATTGGCGATTACCAGTATGATCATACTGATCCGCAAAACTTGCGAGTGATCTTCTACATCCCAACAAATATTACCTCGTTTAACAAAGCAACTTTTGCTTTGAGACGCTAGAGCGTATGACAGACCCGCATTCGCTACGTTCTCTTGCCAGATATCTTTCTCGAAAACAAAGTAACGGTCACCACGTCTTAACCAAAGTTCGTTACCTTCAATAAACATGCTCGCGCCTGCAATCAAAGCATTAATGGCGTCGTCATCCATGTTTTTCAAGCTTTCTAGCAACTCATCCCCTTCCTCGTTATCACGCTCTTTTATATGCATGTACTGAGATAGTTTGGGTTTGAGTTCTGGATACTTATCCACATAACGTGCCGCATACGTCCCACCACCAGGGTGAATGAGACCACTACGCGAGAACCAACGAGGTGTCAGCTGCGTCCCTTTACAAATCGCCCTTGTAAATACTAAAGGCTCAGTAATTAAAGGACTTAATGGTAATTTGCCACGACAAGTATTCGCCAAGCTGTAAAGCTGTTGGATATCTTTTAACGGATAGTCAGACGTTTGCGGCAGAAGCGAATCTGGCGCAAGTAACTTGGTAGGATAATTTGATTGCAGAATACGAATATCGTACGACTTAAGAGCTACTTCATAGTTAAATAGCTCTGTAAACGTATCTATTCTTTCTGGTAGTGAATCGGAAAATGCAGGTGCCGAAAAAAGCGGCAATACAGTTGCAAAACCGAGCAAAAACTTTTTAATCAAACTGTTACCGTCACTTGTTACATTAGCCAAAACTATACATCAATCTACAAGCAATTGACATCTGCTAACAGAAGGATTTGCATTACTATAACATTGAAACGGAACAAAAAAGGGCCAGCGATTGCTGACCCTGTATAGTTTTAAATCAAGAATGGTTAAAGTGCTTTAAAAATAGACTCAACACTTTCTTTCGCATCACCAAATAGCATTGATGTATTTTCTTTGAAGAACAGTGGGTTCTGTACTCCTGCGTAACCAGTATTCATTGAGCGCTTGAATACCACTACGTTTTTCGCGTTCCATACCTCCAATACGGGCATACCAGCGATTGGGCTGTTCGGATCTTCCAGTGCGGCTGGGTTGACCGTATCGTTAGCACCGATAACCAATACGGTATCGGTTTCTGCAAAGTCATCATTGATTTCATCCATTTCAAGAACGATATCATACGGTACTTTTGCTTCAGCGAGTAACACATTCATATGCCCCGGTAGACGACCCGCTACTGGGTGAATCCCAAAGCGAACTTCAATACCTTGTGAACGAAGTACATCAGTAATTTCATGAACAGGGTATTGTGCCTGAGCTACTGCCATGCCATATCCTGGAGTGATGATTACTGATTTTGAGTTCTTCAACATCTCTGCAACTTCTTCAGCCGTTGTTTCACGATATTCGCCCTGCTCTTCGTCACCTGAAATCACTATCTCTTGACCAAAACCACCGGCAATAACACTGATAAACGAACGGTTCATTGCTTTACACATGATGTAAGAAAGAATCGCACCTGATGAACCTACCAAAGCACCTGTTACAATCAATAGATCATTTGCTAGCATGAAACCTGCTGCCGCTGCTGCCCAACCTGAGTATGAGTTCAACATAGAGACAACAACTGGCATATCAGCACCACCGATTGAAGCGACTAAATGGTAGCCGAATGCGAACGCGATCAAAGTCATCACAATAAGAGCGAACATGCTGCCATCTGCTTTTACGAAGTAGATCATAAGAAGCGTAGAAATAACAACCGCTGCGAGGTTCATTTTGTGCTTATGAGGCAGGTTAAGTGGCGACGAAGAAATCACACCACGCAGCTTACCAAATGCGACTATTGAACCGGTGAAAGTTACGGCACCGATGAACACACCCAAGAATACTTCTACAAGGTGGATAACATGCTCAGCATGTGTTGCTGCTTCTGGCGCATCTAGGTAGCTGTTGTAGCCAACTAAAACCGCAGCTAAACCTACAAAGCTGTGTAGAATCGCAACCAGTTCTGGCATCTCGGTCATTTCTACTTTCTTCGCATAGAAAATACCGATCGCACCACCTATCGCCATCGCGATAATGATCCAACCAAAACCTTGCGCATCTGGGCTAAAGATCGTCGCTATTAGCGCGATCGTCATACCAGCGATACCGTAGTAGTTACCATTACGAGCAGACTCTTGCTTTGAAAGCCCCGCCAAACTCATGATGAAAAATAATGCAGCAACAATGTAAGCTGCTTGTACTAATCCTGCAGACATTGTGACTCCTATTTATCTTTGCGGAACATTTCAAGCATACGCTTGGTGACGGTGAAACCACCGAAGATATTGATACTCGCGATCAATACGGCAATAAAAGATAGAAATGAAACGACGCCATTACCTTGTCCAATTTGCAGTAATGCACCAACGACAATAATGCCAGAGATAGCATTCGTTACTGACATTAGTGGAGTATGAAGTGCATGGGTAACATTCCATACTACGTAGTATCCGACAACACACGCTAGAACAAATACAGTAAAGTGAGAAAGAAACGCTGCCGGAGCAACCGAAGCTACCCATGCAAAGGCTCCAACAGCCGCTGCCACACCAATAATTTTCTTCGTTGGAGACGTAGGTTCTTCTACTTTAGGCTCTGGCTTCACAGGCTGTTCTTGTTTCACTTGCGGCTGAGCTGAAACCTGAATTGGTGGCGCTGGCCAAGTAACTTCACCTTCTTTCACCACGGTAACGCCACGGATAACAACATCTTCAAAATCAATATTGATGTTGCCATCTTTCTCTTTACACAACAGTTTTAGAAGATTGACAAGGTTTGTCGCGTAAAGCTGAGAAGATTGTGTTGGCAAACGACCAACCATGTCAGTGTAACCAACAATTTTTACGCCGTTATCCGTCATGATAACTTGGTCTTTCACTGTATATTCACAGTTACCGCCATTAGCAGCTGCCAAGTCGACAATTACACTGCCCGCTTTCATGCTGTCGACCATTTCTTTGGTGATCAACTTCGGCGCAGGTTTACCAGGGATGAGCGCGGTCGTAATAATGATATCAACATCTTTAGCTTGCTCTGCGTATAACTCTGCCGCTTTTTTGTTGAAGTCATCAGACATTTCTTTTGCGTAGCCATCCCCAGAGCCAGACTCTTCTTGAAAGTCAACGGTCAGGAACTCAGCGCCCATCGATTCAACTTGCTCTTTTACTTCTGGGCGGACGTCAAACGCACGGACAATGGCACCTAAGCTACCTGCAGCACCGATAGCCGCCAAGCCAGCGACGCCAGCACCCGCAACCAATACTTTCGCTGGAGGTACTTTACCGGCAGCCGTAATTTGACCTGTAAAGAAACGACCAAACTCATGAGCTGCCTCAACCACTGCACGATAACCAGCGATATTAGCCATCGAAGATAGCGCGTCTAAGGCTTGTGCACGTGAGATACGAGGAACGGAATCCATGGCAAGAACGTTAATGTTCTTACTGGAAAGTTGTTCCATCAACTCAGCATTTTGAGCCGGCCAAATAAAGCTAACCAGTGTTGCTCCATCTTGCAGTAACGCAATTTCGTCAATGCCTTGCTCATCATCCACAATTGGCGCATTAACTTTTAAAATAAGGCCAGATGCCCAAACTTCTTCACTAGAAACGATTTTCGCACCAGCTGCTTCATAAGCGGCATCATCGAAACTCGCTAGCACCCCCGCTTGGGATTCAATCGCGACATCGAATCCCAATTTTATTAACTGCTCAACCGACTTCGGCGATGCAGCCACTCGCGATTCACCCGCGAGTATCTCTTTAGGTACACCGATTTGCAAAACGCATACTCCTTGTATACATATCAATAAATTAGTCCCAAAACAGAGCGTTGCTCTACTCTAATTCTTTTTTATTTCTATCTGTTTACCACGCAAGACAATTGCAAACGAAAGATGATGTTTGGGGACACCCATTTGCACAATAACACCTTGACTAACAGCCCTGTTATTATTCTGTTTGTATCGAACGCGTCTCATTACTTCAAGTGTTTTGTAATTTAAATACTAAATTTCATTACATATAACGCTAAGTAATGAATGATTGTCGCTCTGTGCACGAAAAATAACAACGCAACACCGTACTAGACTGAGGTCTAACCAGGTAACGATTAAATACCGACTTAACAGAGATTTAAGCGTTAAAAAGAAAGAGCCACTAGCATATACACTAATGGCTCTTTTTAAGATGACTGGAATCAAATTGCAGTAAATTGCTAGTCGAAGATTTTATCGCCCATTTGATCAATAAACATTTGAGATTTCTTCAACATAAGGTCATTGGCATCTTGCTCTGAGCCAAGCAAATCGGAGCGAATAAACCGATGTGTTTTCACTTCATCATTGTCATGCTTTTCTATTCGACCAGCGATGCGATATTGTCCGCCCTCTGAAAGGCTCTCTGGGTAAATAAGGAAACCTTTATATTCAACTGGTTCGATATTTTTGGCTTCAACCGTTTTCTCACTACCACCAAACAAACGCGAAAAAAATCCCACGATTCCTCCTTGGGTCAGCTCACTAGTCAACTGAGCGACTCTTACTTAATATTAACGTTAAGGATCGGTTTTTCATACCAATCCAACTCTTTGTCATCATCATAACTAGTATGGGAAAAAATTACAGGCACATCATACTCTCGGTTCTTGCGCCTGTCTTCTTTCACCATTTCTGCGGCGTTTTTCACCGCTATATCCGCGCTTTGCTTAAACTGGCTTAATTTTTGTTCAGGAAGTGAAGACAAAAAATCAATATCATGACGGATATAGACAGGCTTGAGCTGGATAAGCGCAAGGCAAGCAATATCGGCTAACTGTTCGTTGTCATACTGTTCTAAAAATTCGGGCAAACTGAGAACCTGGCCTACTAATGTTTCCATGTAGTTGTGCACATCTGAGCTTATCTGCATCTGTAAATCTCCTTTTTCCTATGAAATGAGTATAGCAACGACTTGTTTATAACAACTTATTGATTGCTCTTAATTTAATCAATCTCTCTCTTTTTGCCGTAATGTCTTCCAAAATACTTGGGAAAAGGAACAAATAGACGTATTCTTGCTAATTCTCAAAGTTCGAAATTCAATAACGGATAAATATCCATATTGATAAAACGATTTACCTAACCAATTATATAGTCAACTATTTTCAGGCAGTTTGTAATAGATGTCCTCATCGTCAATGACTTCATCAGGCTTCAGATTCTTATTCCCTTTTTTGCTACTGGGCATAGTGAGTTCGGGCATGGACAGCATTATTCAGATGACTCAGGCAAACTGGGGCATTGCCGCAAACTTGCCGTACATACTATTAGGTTGTGCGCTACTCCTTTGTTATTCATTTAAGCAAGGCAGAGAGTCCATGGTGTGCTTGGCAATGTTGCTAGCCTATTTCGTGATACAGCACCGCCTACAAGTCCCGCTTCAAAGTGGTACCGCTTTACTTGAGCTAACCATTTTAGCCACGTTACTTCCTGTCTCGTTTCTTACGGTATTTTTGTTTAGTAAAGAAGGTTTTGACTCTAAAGCCATGTTGACTTACATCTTGATGTTAGCAATGTTCGTTCTTTGGTCTTATCTAACGCTAGCATATTACGTTGAAGGAGGGTTTGAACAATGGACAAGCGGTATTTTATTTATTGTACCTACGGTCTCTAAACTGCCTTTAATTCTTGTTTTATATTGCGTGGGTATTGTCTGTTTTCTTGGAATCCTTGTTTTAAAGAAGAATGAAATTATCCATGCGATGACCTACTCTGCCATGGTATTGGCGTCTGCGACGTTCATTTCCTTTGATGTGCAGTACATATCAAGCACCATGTTTACGCTAACAGGGCTGCTTATCATTATTTATGCCGCTTCCGCTAGCCATCAACTGGCTTTCACCGATAGCCTAACGCTGATTCCGAGCAGACGTGCACTTGATCTCGATCTAAAACACATGGGTAAGAAGTTCACGATCGCAATGCTTGATGTTGACCATTTTAAAAAGTTTAACGACACCTACGGTCACGATACTGGTGATGACGTTCTAAAAATGGTCGCTTCGCGCCTCACTAAAACCCCAGGCGGCGCAAAAGTTTATCGATTTGGCGGAGAAGAATTTACCATCGTTTTTAAAGGCAAATACGCTGACGAATGTAAGAACTTTTTGGAAGAAGCTCGCAAATCGATTGCAGAATACGAGATGATATTACGCGATGAAGAATCTCGCCCTGAGAACCATAAACAAGGACAAAAACGTCGTGGTAGCAACAGCTCGAAAAGAAAGTCGGTTTTTGTTACCGCAAGTTTCGGAGTTGCTGATAGCCGGAGTGGGCAAGCTCCTCTGGACGTCATTAAATTAGCGGACGAAGCACTTTACAAAGCGAAAAAGGCCGGACGTAACTGCATAAAGCTTCGTTAGACCCTCACCAATCGTGAAAGTTAACAAGCTTGTCCGGGTTTAAAACAAAACCGAACTTCCCCATCAGCATAATAACAGCACTCATCGTTGCCACTATCCCGATGTTATCTATCTAATCAAAGGTATAAGGTATACGCCCGATTGCGACATTCCGTTCGCACTGTTTTGCCTATCTTACTTTGAGTTAGCTTTAAAATAACCACCAAAAAGTGACAACGCAACAAAAGGAGTAATATTCATAAGATTTTGTTTTTAAAAAGAATTAACCACAGTATGTGTGTTTCTTCCCAAAGATTTTGATGTATATAGTGCTTTATCAACTGTCGCATACAAATCTGATTGCACTTCTTTCCCTGTCGGTTGAAAAACAAAAACACCCTGTGACACCGTCACTCTACTTGACACACTAGAATACTCATGTGGGTAATCGAGAAAATACATAGCCTCTTGTATACGCTCGGCTTCTCTTTCTGCTGTTTGAGTGTCGGTACACCCTAGCAACACAACAAACTCTTCTCCACCATATCGACCTACATATTCCCCAGAGCGACAAAAAGTAGCCTTGAGTTGATTCGCAATCGCTTGCAAGCAACGGTCGCCTTCAATATGACCGTAATTATCATTAAACGGTTTAAAAAAATCGACGTCCAATAGAATCAAAGCCATTGGCATGTTGTGACGGCCATGCCATGCAACCATCGATTCCAACTTATGGTCGATATAACGGCGGTTATAGAGTTTGGTTAGGCCATCTTCATTCGCTTGCTGAGTCAAAAGTTGATTAACTTGCTCTAATTGAGCTGTCGCTTGCTTAAGCTCTCGTCTCATATGAGCAATACGCTGCATTGCGATAAGTTTAGAGTTCAGTACCAGTTTATCTACCGGCTTAATTAAATAGTCATCACCGCCCGCGTCTATGGCTTTAGCAATCATTTCTGGCTCTTCGTGACTACTCAAGAAAATAATTGGGATCCAATCCGGAAACGTTTCTCTTATATGAAGAGAGACTTCAAACCCGTTCATATCTGGCATTGATATATCGAGTAACACCAGTTCCGGATCAAAACTCTCGTAGGTATTTAACGCCTCTAGTCCACTACCTACGGCTTTTACAATATGTCCAAGTTGCTTTAGACGAATAGCCAACTGCATCCTGTCTAGCTGAACATCGTCAACCAGAAGGATTCGCATCGATGTCCCTGTCGGTTGCATAACGCGTTCCATTTTTAATTATGTCTTTATTAAACATATACCATACTCATAGAGTTGTTGCATTCGACTCATAATTAAGTGCTATATTTTTGTTTGAATATCACGGAATCCATTGCATAAAGCAGTTAGACTGGACGTTACCCTATCTAATCATGGCCTGTGAGCAGAAGTTCAACAAACTAATTCACTTTGGTCATCTTGTGGATTAATGGGTATAGCTATTTGATGCATTTGGTATTAATATTCCCGCCTTTTTGTAATGAGAGACACACCATGTCAGAAGCAACTAACAGCGAAAGCAAAAAAATCGATCTAGCCAGCATTTCTCCAGAGCTACGTAAAGTTATCGAATTTGACGAAGTTCCAGAGCAAATGTTCGAAATGGTTACCTCTATCCATGAAGTGTCTGAAGAAGCGGTACGTGAATCATGGGACGAAATGCCAGCAAGTGCACAGAACATTCTAGACAACTTTGAACAGTTTCATGCTCTAGTTTCTGTAGGCCAAGCATTCGCTGGTATTAATGTGATGGAAGAGTTTCCGACTCTTAATCTGCCAGAAAACATGACAGATGAAGATAAAGAAGAATACCGTGCTCAACTACTTGATAATGTGCTTCACAACTGTGTGAAAGACATGGTTAAGCAACTTAAGAAAGCACGTCGTGACCCACTTCTTAAGCGTGAATTCAAAGAAGTATTCGCGAAGTAATTCCGACATTCTTCTAGTAACAAAGGCCGCACTTTGCGGCCTTTTTTGATCATGAAGCGTAAATCAGTCTAAACGGTTAATGAGGCGTTAGTGCCATATCTTTTTGTGTCACACTGACACCTTTAATTTGTGCAAAAACACGGCTACCAACTTTTAGGTTGAGATCATCAAGGGCCCACGGTGTGATCGTTGCCCACAAATAACATTTCTCGTCTAGCTTGAGTGATACATTAATACTCTGCTTGTCATCGGCTGCGTTAAACGCCTCAATGGAATCGACAATAGCAGGCAAAATATTTCGAATCGACGTCGCCTTGGGTTGCTCGAGCGTGATAGAAACGTCGTTGGCACGCACTTGCAAGCGTATTGGCGTGTCTGGTGTTCCGTCAATCTTTTGCACCCACAGGAATACATTAGGTGCAAGGTTGATACAAGTCAGTGCATAACGTTCATGATGTTCAGCAATCCGGCCTTCAAATAAGCTGCTTTGATCTGAGAAAGATTGCCATGGACGCATAGCATGAGAAGCCCACACTTCCTCAAGCTTACCTGAACTCGAAATTTTACCTTGGTCAATAATTGCAAGGTGCTGAGCAAGCCTTAAAATTTCCTGGAGACTGTGTGTGACATAGATAATAGGGATATTTACCTTCTCCGACAACTCCTCGAGAAAAGGCATTACCTCACGCTTTCTTGGCATATCGAGTGAGGCAAGTGGCTCATCCATCAAAAGCAAATTGGGCTTAGATAGCAATGCGCGCGCAATCGCAACACGTTGCTTTTCACCACCAGAAAGTGATACCGGAAAGCGCTTTAGTAACGGTTTGATAGACAAGAGTTCGGTGACTGCATCAAAATACTCGTCATCTTTTTCTTTAACGCCATATAACAAATTGCCTTGAACCGAATAGTGAGGAAACAAACGTGAATCCTGAAACACATAACCAATACCACGCTTGTGCGTTGGTAGGTTGATTCCCTGTTCACTGTCAAACAAAACATGCTCACCAACCGCAACATACCCTTGCCTTGGAGTGACCAATCCGCTGATGATGTTAATCAACGTCGTTTTACCTGCACCAGATCGTCCAAACAAGGCACTAATTCCGTTACAGGGTAACTTAAGTTTGATGTCGAAGTCAGTCTCACCAAGCATTTGTTTAAATTGGACTTTAATCGTCATTGTTTCGCACCCAATCTGCTTGCCGCTTTACGATTTAGCCATTCAGAGATCATTAATGTAGACAAGGCTAACGCGATAGAAATGATACACAGACGAGCCGCCTGCATTTCTGCACCTGGCGTTTCAATAAAGTTGTACATTGCCAGCGGAATCGTTTGGGTCTCACCCGGAATGTTAGAGACGAAACTGATCGTCGCCCCGAATTCGCCAAGACTACGAGCAAATGACAGCATCGTGCCCGTAATAATTCCGGGAATGGTCAGTGGTAACGTGACGGTGAGAAACACTTTTAAAGGAGAAGCGCCTAACGTAGAGGCTGCGTGCTCCAATTTAGGGTCGACGCTATCTAAGCTTAAGCGTACTGAACGAACCATCAAAGGCAAAGCCACGACAATACAAGCGACTACTGCCCCTTTCCAATTAAAGCTAAATACTACCCCTAAGTTTTCATAGAGCCACTTTCCAAGGAGCCCTTGTCGTCCTAAAGAAATCAACAATAAATAGCCGATTACCACTGGCGGCAATACCAGTGGTAAATGAATTAAGCTATCGAGAATCGATTTACCAAAGAACGTTTTTCGAGAAAGTAGCCAAGCAAGAAAAACGCCGAGAGGAATCAGCCAAAGTACTGCGTACGCGCCTACTTTGAGGCTTAACATTAAGGCTTGGTATTCCAGTTCTGTCACGCTTCGTTCCTATAATTGAAGGCCGGTTTATTGCTGAAAGCCATATTGAGCAAAAACGCGTGCGGCTTCGTCCGATTTTAGGTACTGGAAGAACTGCTCCGACTCAGTAGAATCATTCACAATTGCAGCCGGGTAAACAATAGCCGCATGCGTATCACTCGCAAATTCGCCGAGAATTTTGACTTTATCAGTTAACTGAGCATCGGTTTTGTAGACCACACCTAAAGGCGCTTCTCCACGTTCAACCAACGCCAAAGCTAAGCGCACGTTCTTTGCTGGTGCGACGTGAGTTTGAACCGCTTTCCATACACCCAGTGTAGTCAATGACTCTTTCGCGTACATACCAGCAGGTACTGACGTCGGATTGCCTAAAGCAAGACGATTTCCATGCAATGCCTTCTCCCATGCCTTTGCATCAGAAAAGTTAAATGAGGTTAATTCTGAAGACTGAGGCGCAATCAACACTAAGCTATTGCGCACTAGATTTGTGACATTGTCACGATAAATGACGTCTTTATCGACCAAATAATCCATCCATTTCGTGTTCGCAGAAATGAATACATCCGCTGGTGCGCCATTGATAATTTGTCGAGCGATAGAAGAAGAACCACCATAAACGGGAGTGATAGAAACGTCATACTTTTCTTCAAAGTTTTGCGCGATCTCGTTAATCGCATTCGTCATAGAAGAGGCTGCATACACTTTTAGGTTCGTTGCTGCGTTTGCTGAAAATGAAATGCTTAATACTACCGTAAGGCAAGCATACTGTTTCCATGCTTTCATAGAGATACTCCAATACAAGGCAAGCGAAAGAACAGGTTATTTAAATATAAAGTTCAATCAGTTAATGGGCTATTTAAACAAAAAATCAAGGCGCATATGTTGTTCTATCGCATCTGCGATGCGATTAATGCCTTGCTCCTTTAACTCTTCAAAGTCTTGTTGTTTGATTTGGATGCCGTTTACCCATTCTGATACCAGGCTTAAGACATCTGCCTCGTCAAAGAACCCGTGAAGGTAGGTTCCCATGATTTGGCCACACTCGCTGATCGCCCCCTCCGCTTCACCGGAATTGAATGTAAGAGGTTGCAGGCCCCGTACTTCACTTCGCCCTACGTGGATTTCATAACCCTTTACATTGGCTGTTTTGCCGTTAAGAGAAAGCTGTGCTTGTGTGTTTGTAAGCTGTTTGCTGTTAGTTAGCGTCGTAGTGATATCAAGCAAGCCAAGTCCTTCGCTTTGACCTGGTTGGCCTTCGACGCCGTTTGGATCATCAATCAAGTTTCCAAGCATCTGGTAGCCGCCACAGATACCAATCACTTTTCCACCAAGACGAATATGACGCAAGATATCTTTATCCCACCCCTGGCTTCTTAGATAATCCAGATCGTCTCTGACCGATTTGGTCCCAGGCAAAATAACCAGGTCGGCTTTATCTATTTTTTCGCCTTTACCTACATAACGTAGATTGATGTCTGGATTCAATCGCAGCACATCAAAATCAGTATGATTACTAATCCGGGTTAAAACAGGCACAACAACATTCAGTTTTACCTCAGAGTGCAGCTCTTGCTGTGCAGTGATCGCGTCTTCTGCTTCTAAATTCAAACCATGAAGAAAAGGAAGTACACCAAGTACAGGTTTACCTGTTTTTTCTTCTAGCCAATCGAGGCCCGATTGCAATAAACGAATATCACCTCGAAAACGGTTGATAACAAATCCTTTTACTCGCGCTTGTTCAGATTCAGAAAGTAGCGCAAGTGTTCCGTACAAATGTGCAAACACTCCACCACGATCAATATCAGCAACAATGATCACTGGTACATCAGCGGCCTCAGCAAAACCCATGTTTGCAATATCGCCTTCTCGTAAATTGATTTCAGCAGGACTCCCCGCGCCCTCGATAATGATCGAATCAAATTCTTGAGTCAGACGAGAGAAGGAATCTAACACCGTGTCCATCGCTACTTTCTTGTAATCATGAAAGCCAGCCGCATCCATATTGGAAATCGCCTTACCCTGCAAAATGATCTGAGCACCTGTATCACTGTTAGGTTTAATCAAAACCGGATTCATATGTACAGTTGGCTCAATATTACACGCCTGTGCCTGAACGGCCTGTGCTCGACCTATTTCACCGCCATCTTTGGTTACCGCACTATTTAGTGCCATGTTTTGTGGCTTAAATGGGGCAACATTTATCCCTTTTCGTGCTAATACACGGCATAAACCTGCCACAAGGACACTTTTTCCGGCATCCGAAGTGGTGCCTTGAACCATTAAAGATGGGATCGCTGATTTCATGAACATTTGTAAGGAATAGAGGAAGATGAACAATCATAACGTCATCGTCCCCACTTACTCAAGCAAATGAATAGAATATGAATGTTGAAATCATCATTGGTTCAAACAAGCTCTGTTTTAATGAACCCATCAAAACAAACCGATGAGGATGTAACATGAAAAAGAATACAATTATCGCAACAATCGCCGCCTTAGTTATTGCTCCTTCTATCGCGTTCGCGAAAGATCACGCTCAAAACCAATCAAACTTGCAGTTTAATGGTCCTGTCACTGTGGAAAAATTGGACGCCTTGCTAAACGACTCCAATATGTTTACTGAAAAAGATGTAGTCGTTGAAGGTAACTTATTACGTCAAGTTCGCGCGGATAAGTTTGTCTTTAGCGATGGTTCCGGTGAAGTGATGGTCGAACTCGATGACGATATTCAGCTAAATACTCCGATTGATCACACGACTAAAGTCCGTCTGTTTGGCGAATTTGAAGGCGGGAACAAACCAGAGATTGAAGTCGAACAACTCGTGGTCATGTAAAACAAACCCCGATTGCTGTGCATATCAACATGATGTAGTTACGATTACAGCTAAATAGTGACGGCAAGCACTTAAAATGATAGCTTTATCAATCTTGGTCTGCTTTTTGCAGACCATTTTTTTGTTCATTTTATTCATCTTGCCCGGAGACACCATGCTAGGTAAAGCTCTAAAGGTTGCAGCCTTTGGTTTGTGTGCTATTTTGCCACTTTCCGCACATGCAAATAATTTCAACTACAACACGATGGAATTTCGCATGGGCACTAGCCCTGGTACATTTGGTGGCGAGTTCAATACCTACTTTACAGAGAATACCCATTTCATTGCTCGCGCAGACAGTGAATTCAGCGGAGACTGGGACATTGCTGGTGGTATAGGCTTTAATGGGCCAGCAGGCCAATTTGCAGATATTTATGGCCAAATGTTGGTACACAACATTAAAGAGAACGGCAGTGATAAAGTCGGCGACGAGTGGCGCACGGAAGTGAATATTGGCACTCGTATTTGGTTTATGCAAAATGTTGAGCTACATGGCCGTATTGGCCAAATCATAGATAATGACGATTCGAATACCATTTACAATCTAGGCGCACGATTCCACTCAACTCAGCAACTATCGCTTGGTGCAGATTTTAAAAATAATGGTGTCTATGGCCAGCAAATTGTAATGTCTGCTCGTTTTGCATTTTAGTGGATATGACTACCAGGCATCACAAGCAAGCATATGATTCAATAAAAATAGCCTCCGATTTTGGAGGCCATTTTTTGTTAATCACGAATTATTAGCTTGTAGCAGAAACTAGCTGTAATACATCAGTTTTTAGCGGTTTTTTTAGGTTTATCTTGCACATATTTTTTCGATACATCCACAACGGCAATATCTCTAAAAAAGCTTCGACCAAGCAAAATTGGAAACGTCATATGTCCGCGATCCGCTAACGTAAACTCTGTCTTTTCTTTGTGCTCCCCAACGGTAATGTAGGCTTTTACCACCGCTCGTTTATCCACCTCTTCTGACGAAGACTGCTTAACTTTAGCCCAGCGCTCAACGGGTACTTTAAATTCTTTGGTGTCTTTGTCACCTAAATCTATCTTAAATTTAACCCAGTCTTTACCATCACGCTCAAACGGAACAATGTCAGTCGCACTAATTGATGATGTTGTCGCCCCTGTATCGACTCTAGCCTTGAAAGTCTGGTCAATTTCAGGAACATAAACCCATTCTTCAGAACCAAGAATTAACATGCCATCGGGTGTTTTTGTGACCTTGACTGGCTTCTTAGGTTTTGGTTCCGGCTTTTTCTCAGGTTTCGCTTCTGGTTTGGGCTCCACCTCTGGCTTTGGATCTACATCAGGTTTCACTTCTGGCTCGACTTTAACGGGCTCTTCGACCTTTGGCGACTTTGGCTCAACAGGTTCCTGCGTCGTTTGAGTTGACGTACAAGCAATTAAACTGCCGCTCATCATAAGCGGCAGAATCAGTTTCCAGTTTTTCATCCACACTCCAATTAAGCTTGAGATACTTTCTTAATTGCGTCCGCTACGTATGGAATATGAGTTTCGGTAAGTCCGGCAATGTTAATTCGACCATCGCCAACACCATAAATGCCATAATCTTCACGCAGTTGCGCCATTTGGTTTCCACTAAAGCCTAGCACAGTAAACATGCCTTTGTGACCCTCAATGAAATCAAATTGATCTGTATTATGGTTGTTTCTCAACTCGTTACACAAACTTTGACGAAGGCTAACCAAACGATGTTGCATTTCACTCAATTCTTGCTTCCAAACGGAAGTGAGATTGTCATCTTGCAGAATGGTCTTAACTAAAGATGCACCATGGTCGGGTGGCATCGTGTAAGTCGAGCGAGCTAGAGTGAGGAGTTTACCTTTTGCATTGGTTACATCATGCATGTTCTTACCAACCACAATCGCTGCACCAGTTCGTTCACGGTACAGACCAAAGTTCTTCGAACATGAAGTAGTAATCAACATCTCTTCAACGTTATCTGCCATAAAACGAAGACCTTTTGCGTCTTCTTCTAGGCCATCACCGAAGCCTTGGTAAGCAATGTCCACAAATGGGATGAAACCGTTCTTCTGCGACAATTCTGTAATGGCTTGCCAAGCAGAGAAGTCAATATCTGCACCAGTTGGGTTGTGGCAACAACCATGAAGAAGTACCACATCTGAAGGCCCAGCTTTCGCAAGATCATCCATCATTTTTGCGGTGTCTACTTGTTTCGTTTCCGAAGAGAAATAGTGGTAGAACTTAACTTTAAGGCCTGCTGCTTCCATCACGGGCTTGTGGTTTACGTAGCTTGGGTTGGAAATCCAAACCGTCGTATCTGGCTGTGCGATCTTCATTAGATCACCGAGCATACGCAGCGCACCACTTGCACCTGGCGTTTGAATAGCTGCAACACGATCCATTGCAGACGTTCCCGTCAGCAGCAAATCGATCATGCTTTTATTAAATTCTTCGCAACCCGCAAGACCAACATAAGACTTGGTTTTTTGAGTTTCAACAACGACATCCTGCGCCATTTGAATGGCTTTCATAATCGGCGTTTCGCCTGCGCTGTTTTTGTATACGCCAATGCCAAGGTCAACCTTGTTTGGACGTTCATCGTTACGGTATGCAACGGATAGAGATAAAATAGGATCTAATACGGGAGTTGGGAGATTAGAAAACATGAAAGTCATAACCCTTTGAAATTCAAGTACCGAACCTCACGTTAACACCATCGCAAAAAATGACGAAATGATTTTTCACTTATTTCATCAATTAGAGAACAAAATTCTGGATTGCGGTGAGTTTTGTGCGCTCTATCGTTCAGAAAAAGAACGATTCACTCCTCGTCGTACCAATCCACTCTACCGTTTTTTCTAAACTCTCTTGGTGTCATGGTCGACCACGCTTTAAAACGTGTACTAAAGTTAGCGCTGGTCGGATATCCGACTATTTCTCCAATATGCTGAATTGGCCATTCTGTTGAACGAAGTAACCTAGCAGCATATTCCATGCGCATACGCGTTAAATGTGCCATTGGGCTTCGACCAAACTGCTTTTGAGTCAGTCGATGCAAATGAGGCTCCGAACATGGATATAGAGCCGCCACCTGCTCAACGCTCCAATCCTTATGGAGCTGACGTTGGACAAGGTCAAATACACGCCGAAGCCTCAATTGGCTGCGTGATATCGACTCTGAGGGCGGCATGTTTAACATCAGCTCTAACTGAGCCACACTATGCTCACCTACCGCACCACCATAATCGATTGGAAGGTGAATGCTGCGTAGTAGTGTTTGGATACATGCATACATCACTTCAGGTGTAGATGAAAGCTGATAGCGAACATCACATTCTAATATCGGCCACTCTCTATCAGGAGCAAGAAAAAGCCACGCGATCTGCCATGGTTCTTCTTCTATACCAAAACCGTTTTCAACACCTGCGGGTACTGTAATCAACGAGCCCGGTTCCAAATCGTATCGATAAGTCCCACTCTCTAGCCACCCTTTACCACGCACCGTATAGAGCAGCATGTGTTTCTTTTGGTTTTTACGATAAACAGAGAAGAAGTCACGACAAGTGGCAATGCCGCACTGCACAATGCCTCTCTCCTCAAGTGCTAATACTCGACTGTGATCAATAAACTCTTGATAAGTTTTTTCTGAAATCGCGTAGCGTTCTTGTTTATCTTCCATGATTTATTGGCTCACATGTGCGTTAGTAGAGAGTTTTACAAAGGTTTTGGATTCCTTTGAAAAATACACCGCCAAATCATGAGGATAAACTACTCGCATTAATCTTTAAGGAGAAATGCGATGCTCTTAACACGCGAATACATCGATAAAGCATTTTGGCAAAAGCTGATTACGATTGGCCTACCTGTTTCACTTCAGTCCATGCTTTTTGCTTTGCTCGGCGTCGTGGATATTTTCATAGTAAGCCTACTCGGAGAATCTGCAACGGCAGCAGTTGGAGTTGGAAATCGTATCTTTTTCTTCAACCTAGCGGTTGTCTTTGGCCTGTGCGGTGCAGTTACCGTACTTGCTTCTCAATACTACGGCTCAGGAAACCTAGCCGGAATTCGCAGAACGTTGGCGCAATCTTGGTTTATTTCCATTTTGGTGACGCTGCCGTTTATCGTTCTTTATGCGATTTTTGATGAAGAGATCGTCTCTTTTATGTCAGACGATCCTGAATACGTCACTTATGCACGTGATTATCTTGTGGTTACGGGCTTTAGCCTCATTGCTACGGCGATAGTAGTACCGATTGAAGCGGTATTGCGCTCCGTGGGCCAAACCAAACTTGCAACCAACGTTAGTATCTCCGCCATTGTCGTTAACGTCGCGCTTAATTATGTTTTGATTTTTGGTTTATTTGGTTTCCCTCAATGGGGCGTATTTGGTGCAGCCGTAGGTAGTTTTGTTTCTCGATTTTTCCAAACCGCCGTCTTGATTTATTTTTTCTACAAACGATATGCTTACCTAATTCCGACTAAGTTCGATTGGGTACAAGGCCGCTTAAAACAGTATCGAAAAAAGTACTTTAAGGTTTCTTTACCCATGTTGGTCCACGATGCGCTTTGGACTGGTGGATTGATCGTTTACAGCATCATCTATGGTCAATTGGGCGTTTCAGAACTGGCGATCATCTCATTCTTATCACCGATTGAAGGGGTACTGATTTCAACCTTTATGGGATTTGCGGTCGCTGCATCCGTTCTTCTTGGGAATGATATTGGTGCAAAACATTATGACCGAGTCGAGAAAACGGCGTGGTGGTATGTGTTAACCAGCGCAATCTTAGCCACCTTGCTGTTTTTCCTAGTGTGGTTGAGCTCGCCCATGATTCATCACCTATTGGTACTGAGCCCGTTAACCGATGCAGACATGGCACTTAACGTATGTTTAGTCATGGCGCTAGGTATGATTTTGAGGGTGTTTAACATGGTTGGGATTGGCGGCGTACTAAAGAGTGGCGCTGATATTCGCTATAGCATTTTCATCGACACGTTCGGTCAGTGGGCTATTGGCATCCCCCTTACTTATTACACAGGCATGGTGTTAGGGCTGCCTTTGCATTTTGTCTTGATGTCTCTGCTCGCGGAAGAGTTAGTGAAAGGCGTACTGACGACTTACCGTATTCAATCTAAACATTGGATAAATAATATGGTTGAAGATGACCAATCGGTGACAGCGTAACCAAAAAGACATTAACGAACTCACACCAAAAGGGCTCACCCGTTATGCACGCGTGAGCCCTTTTTATGTGCGGAGAATGCTTGATTAGATGTCCGTAAAGCGATGAATGATTTGGTTTGAACTGCCACGCCATTCGAGATTGAGGTCTTTCTTGTCTTGTTCAAACTTACCATCAATCAAAACATCGATGTATTGCACCACTTCCCTTTGCGCGTCATTCAGTTCCGTCAGCGTGTAGCCAGTCCAAACCCAAATGTCTTTACCTGGGCACTCCTCTCTCACCCTTTTCACTATCTTCAAAATATGAGGCACATTAGCAGGGTGAAGCGGATCTCCACCCGACAACGACAAGCCACGGCGTTTGATACGCGTGTCGTTTAAGTCAGCGATGATTTTGTCTTCCGCTTCTTGCGTGAAAAGTACACCAGAATCCAAACGTTGCGTCGACTGGTTATAACAGCCACGGCACTGATGCACACAACCCGACACAAACAGCGTGCAGCGCGTACCCGGTCCGTTAACAACGTCAATTGGATAGTATTGGTGGTAATTCATAATGCGTCTCTGTGTTATCGAGAAAGAGAAAATCAACCTGTTTAAAGTTGATTTTCAAAGTGTAAAACGAGTGGTAGTAAACCTTACAGGTGCTTAACTCGACGCTTCACTTCTTCTTGCTTACCGAAGTTAAACGGGCGTGCATCTGGGCTGCCTAGGTAGCCACAAACTCGACGTGTTACTGATACTTTAGTTGAGTCATGGTTGCCACAGCTTGGGCAAGTGAAGCCTTTACTTGTACAGTCAAACTCGCCGTTGTAGCCACACTCGTAACACTCATCAATTGGCGTGTTTGTACCGTAGTAAGGCACTCGGGTGTAACTGTAATCCCATACGTTTTCTAGTGCTTCAACGTTGCGTTGCATGTTCGGGAACTCGCCGTAACAGATAAAGCCGCCGCTTGAGATTTCTGGGTAAGGCATCTCAAAGTCGATCTTGTCGTATGGGTTCACCTTCTTCTCTACATCCAAGTGGAAGCTGTTGGTGTAGTAACCTTTGTCTGTTACGCCTTCAATTACACCGAACTCTTTCGCATCGATTCGGCAGAAACGGCTACATAGGTTTTCACTTGGCGTTGCATATAAGCTGAAGCCATAACCTGTTTCGTCAGCCCATTGATTCACAGCATCTTTTAGATGCTTGATGATCGCGACCGCTTTTTCACGCAAAACAGCGTCATCATAAACGTGCGCTTCTGTACCGAATAGCGCGTTAATTGTCTCGTGTACACCGATGTAACCAAGAGAAATAGACGCACGACCGTTCTTGAAGATATCTGCGATTGAGTCGTCTGCTTTCAAGCGAACACCACATGCGCCTTCCATGTATAGGATTGGGGCCACTCGTGCTTTCACGTTTTCAAGGCGAGAGATACGTGTCTCTAGTGCTTTACGAGCAAGACGTAGGCGGTCATTTAGAAACTCGTAGAATTTCTCTTCGCTTCCGTTTGCACGGATAGCGATACGAGGAAGGTTCAAGCTCACGACGCCAAGGTTGTTACGACCTTCGTGAATCAGCTCACCGTTTTCTTCGTAAGTACCAAGGAAGCTACGGCAACCCATTGGCGTTTTGAATGAACCGGTTACTTCCACTACTTTGTCGTAGTTAAGAATGTCTGGGTACATACGCTTAGACGCACACTCAAGCGCAAGTTGCTTGATGTCGTAGTTGGGATCTTCTGATTTGTGGTTCAAACCATCTTTGATGCCGAATACAAGTTTAGGGAATACCGCTGTTTTACGGTTCTTGCCTAGACCTGCAATACGATTCTTCAGAATCGATTTCTGAATAAGGCGGGATGCCCAGCTTGTACCAAGACCAAAACCGAACGTAACGAATGGGGTTTGTCCATTCGCTGTGTGCAGCGTGTTTACTTCGTATTCTAGAGATTGGAATGCGTCGTAACACTCTTTCTCAGTGCGCGCTTTTGCGAACTCTTCTGGCTCAGCAATGTTCCACTCTTTTGCAATCTCTAGGTGTTTCTCGTAGCTTGTGATTACGTACGGTTCTAGAACCTCATCAATACGGTTGATGGTTGTACCGCCGTAAATGTGGCTCGCGACTTGAGCAATGATTTGTGCTGTTACCGCTGTTGCAGTCGAAATTGATTTTGGCGTATCAATCTCAGCGTTACCCATTTTAAAACCATGCGTCAGCATGCCTTTAAGATCGATAAGCATACAGTTAAACATTGGGAAGAACGGTGCGTAGTCTAAATCGTGGTAGTGAATGTCACCCACTTCGTGCGCTTGAACCACATCGCGAGGAAGAATGTGCGTCTTCGCGTAGTGTTTCGCTACGATACCAGCCAACAAGTCACGTTGAGTCGGAATTACTTTGCCGTCTTTGTTCGCGTTCTCGTTGATTAGATCCAGATTACTTTCTTCAATCAAACCTTCGATTTCGCGAGTTAGTGCACTTTGCTTCTCACGAGCGATGTCGCGATCGTGGCGATATTCAATGTAAGAACGCGCTAGGGCTTTGTAAGGACCTTGCATGAGTTCATTTTCGACTAAGTCTTGAATCTCATGGATGTGAACTTCATCGTGTTCTCTTAACTGTAACTCGACAGCAAGAGCCACATTAAGAGCATAAATAGCGACATCTTTATCTTTGTTTTCCGCTGCTGCTTCAACTGCTGCTTGGATACGATCCCTGTTGAACGGAGCTCTTGATCCGTCGCGTTTGATTACGATTGGTTTCACTTTGTTCTCCTTACCCGAGCATACTCACAGAGTTATCCACAAACACACTATATGGGGTTATTTTTTATTCTGGCAACACAATATATTGTGGCGTATTTAACGAGAAGCACCACTCGAAAACATTGATTTTGATCAATAAAGATTGGCTAGCGAACAAGAAGAAATCGATCTTATTGGCGTTGATCTCAGTTGCGAAGAAAACCATGAAAATTGCAAAATTGGTACTAAATCTACTTGCTATTTTTGGAGGTCTTGTAGGATAAAGGATGGAAAGGAATACGCTAAAAGATAGAAGTGCAACAGGCCAAAATGCGATCACTTTTTGTTACGTTAATATTACTTTTTAGTTCTCTTTCATTTGCTCAAAACTCCATCAATCTAACCAGTTGGAACATAGAATGGTTATCTATAGATGGTGGAAAAGTGTCGAGAACACCACAAGATTTTGAAAAACTGACCCACTATGTGGATAAAACACAAGCCGACATTCTTGCTTTTCAAGAAGTCGAACGTGCTGCTGCCATCCAAAAAGCCGTTGGCAATGACTTCACTATTTATCTTTCCGATCGTTCAAACGCCTCCAACCGACACCTTCAGTTTAACGACACCAACCAATACACAGGCTTTGCCGTGCGCAATGGCGTAAGCGTATTAGACAAGCCAGACTTCTCTATCACACGAGGCAACAGCAAGCTGCGCTTCGCGAGCTACCTTGTTTTAAATCCAAACCAAGAAAACGAGACTCACCTACTCTCTGTACATCTGAAAGCGGGTTGCAGTGGCGCGTATCGTAATAACCGCGATTGTAAGATAGTGAAACAACAAGGACAGGCACTAGCTAAGTGGATAAAGGCGCGCGAGGACAACAAACAACATTATGTCGTGCTTGGCGACTTTAACCACAACTTGGGTTATCAAGGAGATTGGTTGTGGGACGTGATATCGGACAATACTAGTGCAAAGCTAGTGACTAAAGACACTAAAGCGGAATGTAAAGTGCGCTCTAATCGTAAGCCGAATAAAACCCACCAATTCCGCTCGGTGATAGACCACATCATTGCGAGTGGTGATTTAAAGGTGTCGTCTGGTGTTCAAACCGTTTTCAAAACACAAGATGTACTCGACTATAAACTGAGTGACCATTGCCCGGTTTCTACGACACTCACTTTTTAGCGTTTAAGTTCTCTGTTAACGTTGAGATACTCTTTTTTGCGTTGAAGAACTCTTTAGCCACGAACCATTCTTTTAGCGGTGAATGACCCAGCCAACATTGCCACTATAAAGAGCAGAACTTGTGTGTTGCCAGTGAAAAGGCTGGCAACCGCAGGACCAGGACACACACCCAGTAAACCCCAACCAATACCAAACAGTACAGCACCACCGACTAACTTTTTGTCTATCGCTTTAGAAGTTGGGCATACAATCTCATCACCAAACACAGATTCGCTTCTTGGCTTTATTAATAAAAGATAAGCTGGAACGAACACCGCAAGTGCTCCGCCCATTACAAAGGCTAAGCTTGGATCCCATGCTCCAGTAATATCGAGAAAGCCAATCACTTTTGCCGGTTCAGCCATACCAGAGACCACCATACCAATACCAAAGAGCACACCAGAAAATGCAACAACGGACATTTGCTTAATACTTTTCATTACATGAGTTTTCATAACGGCACTATTCCTCACGATACTAGCAAGACGGTTAACATGGCTGTGGCCATAAAAGTACACGTCGCGACCACAGAACGGATTGAGAAACGCCCTATCCCACAAATGCCATGACCACTAGTACAACCATTGCCGATACGCGTACCGACACCGACTAACAAGCCAGCAACGATAACTAAAACAACAGAACCGCTGTACTGTTCTGGTACATGCCCGCCAAGAACATAAACAGCAAACACGCCACCTAATACCATCGCAATTAAAAAAACAATGCGCCAAACGCGATCTGCGTTCTCAACGGCACCGTTTAAGATCCCACTGATCCCAGCAGTCTTGCCAGTAAATAGCATCAGTGTTATCGCTGATACGCCAACTATTATGCCGCCCAACAGCGACATCCAAGGAACTTCAAACATAGCAACCGCCAAACTGATTACTTACAGAAAACTTGCTTAAAGGCCTCAACCAGCGGACCAACTCTTTCATCAGAAATTGAATAGAATACCTGCTGAGAAACTTTTCTAGCTTTAATAATGTCGTGCTTTCTCAATACGGTGAGATGTTGTGAAAAAGCAGATTGGCTTAATGATGAACCTTCAAAAAGTTCACCGACCCCTTTCTCGCCTTCAATCAGCTTACACATCACGATTAGGCGCTCTGGATGAGCCATAATTTTAAGCAGCTCACTCGCTTCGGTCGCACTTTGTAGCATACTGTCGCCCATTCTTATGCCTCTTCATTACTACATTACATTTTATTAGATATTACTAATTAATATTATTAAGTCAATGCTAATGTAGATTAAATAACATTAGACTTAGCTAATTTATTTAAGTAAGGTGTAGGCGTTTTCGATCATTCAGCAGGAGAAATCCATGAGCAAAATCGTGATTATTGGTGGGGTTGCTGGCGGTGCATCTGCAGCAGCTCGCGCTCGTCGTCTTAGTGAAGACGCAGAAATCATTATGTTTGAACGCGGTCCATTTGTGTCATTTGCAAACTGTGGCTTACCCTATCACATTGGTGGCGATATCCAAGAGCGCAGCAAACTGCTTCTTCAAACGCCTGAAAGCTTTCTAGCGCGTTTCAATGTTGATGTCCGTGTGATGAACGAAGTGGTTTCTATTAACCGTCAAGACAAAACGGTTACGGTTAACAATTTGCTTGATGGCTCTGAATACCAAGAGAGCTACGACTTTCTTCTACTCAGCCCTGGCGCAGGTCCAGTTGTGCCGCCTATTCCGGGTATTGATAACCCGTTAACGCACTCGCTGCGCAATATTCCAGATATGGATCGCATCATTAAAACGATCGAAACCAACAAAGTTGAACACGCTACGGTCGTTGGTGGTGGTTTTATCGGTTTGGAAATGATGGAAGCCTTCCACCAGCTAGGCATAAAAACCACATTAGTTGAAATGGCGGATCAAGTGATGACGCCCGTTGACCGTGAAATGGCTGGCTTCGCACATGCTGAAATTCGTGAGAAAGGCATCGACCTTAAACTTGGCGTCGCACTTGAGTCGGTGAAATTCGTACCTAACGAGCACGTGGCAAGTTTCGACTCTGGTGAGAGCGAAAAACACCAACATCTAGAAGGTGAATTGGAATTAACACTAAACAATGGTGAAAGACTCACCACCGATATTCTGATTATGGCAATTGGTGTTCGCCCCGAGACCAAATTAGCAAAAGAAGCTGGCTTAGAAATCGGCGCTCTTGGTGGTATTTATACCAATGAATACATGCAAACCAGCGATCCTTCGATCTACGCTGTCGGCGACGCGGTAGAAGAGAAAGACTTCGTGACTGGCGAGCAAACTCTAGTGCCACTTGCGGGCCCGGCAAACCGTCAAGGCCGAATGGCAGCAGACAACATGCTTGGCCGCCAAGAAACTTACCAAGGTACGCAAGGCACGGCGATCTGTAAGATCTTTGATTTAGCCGTCGCTTCTACTGGTAAAAACGAGAAACAGCTGAAACGTGAAAACATCGCTTATGAAAAAGTGTATGTGCATACAGCAAGTCACGCGAGTTACTACCCAGGTGCAGAAACCGTGTCATTCAAAATGCTGTTTGATCCAGTAACAGGTAAAATATTAGGTGCACAAGCAGTAGGTAAAGACGGTGTTGATAAACGTATCGACGTAATGGCAGTTGCTCAGCGTGCTGGTATGACGGTAGAGCAACTGCAACACCTCGAGCTAACTTACGCGCCACCTTATGGCTCTGCTAAAGATGTAATTAACCAAGCGGCGTTTGTGGCAAATAACATCATCAAAGGCGATGCGACCGCGATTCATTATGATGAAATGGATTCACTGACAGAAGACCAACTGTTACTTGATGTTCGTAATCCTGGTGAATTGGAGTCCGTTGGTTATCTTGAAGGTGCAATTAATATTCCTGTCGATCAACTACGTCGTCGCATGCACGAACTTCCTAAAGACAAAGAGATCGTGATTTACTGTCAAGTTGGGTTACGCGGTAACGTAGCATACCGTCAGCTGGTCAACAATGGTTACAAAGCCCGCAACTTGATTGGTGGATACAGAACTCTCAAATTTGCTCGCTTATAACTTGATAATAAAAAAGAGAAAACCACGTGCTTGGTTTTCTCTTTTTTTTCAGGAAAGAAAGCGTAGATCATTCACCTTCAATTGCCAAACGGACTGCTGCTTGAGCATGGATAGAAGTGGTATCAAGTAGTGTAACCTCGGTGTGACTTTGGTTTACAAGTAAGGCAATTTCAGTGCACCCGAGAATCACAGCTTCAGCTCCGTGCTCTTTTAGTTTTTCAATAATTTGCAAGTATATCGTCCTTGACTCCTCTTTGATTTCACCTTGGCATAACTCTTTATAAATAATGTTATGTACTTTAGAGCGGTCGTTTTGATCGGGAATGACGACATCAAGCCCATAACGGTCGGAAAGCCTTCCTTTATAAAAGTCTTGCTCCACTGTGAATTGAGTACCAAGGAGTCCGACCTTTTGAACCCCTTTCTCACGAAGTAACTCAGCAGTCGCGTCTGCGATATGTAGTATGGGGATATTAATACTGGCTTCAATTTGAGGCGCAACTTTGTGCATTGTGTTAGTACAAATAAGAATGAAGTCAGCGCCCCCTTTTTCTATTAAAGATGCAGCATCAGATAGAATGCTTGCCGTTTCTTCCCATTTACCTTGATGTTGAAGTTTCTCTATCTCCGAAAAATTCACGCTATACATACAAATTTTTGCGGAATTTAAGCCGCCTAACGTCTCTTTGACTCCTTCGTTGATCAATTTGTAATAACTAAGCGTCGACTCCCAGCTCATACCACCTAGAAGACCGATAGTTTTCATATAACTCTCCAATCGTTATACACCACCGTGCCAGGGGTGTTTTTACAAAAAAAATCAGCCACTTAAATAAGTAGCATTCAAGCGTCCTCAATATTGAGCATTGGGTAACACGAAAATAAAATCATTCCCACAAGGACAGCTACGCGATTCTCATATATCCTCGCAATATCGTTACTGCATTTCCAGAAAGCTTAACGTGCTCAGTGCTTAACAACTCTGTATGGACGACCCCACTTCTCTCGGAGGCTTGGAAGCCTTTCAGTTGCTTTTTGTTGAGCTCTTTAGCCCAGTAAACACATAAAGCGCAATGTACAGAGCCTGTAACTGGGTCCTCATTAACACCTACCCAAGGCGCGAAGTATCGAGAGACAAAATCGGCGTCAGTACTTGATTGAGCAGTGATGACGACGCCACGGCCCTTTTGTTTAAGCAGCGCACCAAAATCAGGGTCGAGCTGTTCAAGCACAAATTCATCATTAATGACGATCAACTGCTTATTATCAAACTGACCGTAGGCGACTACATTGGCGGCATCTAGCCCCAAGCCATGAAGTAAGTCTTTGTTAATACTCGCTCTCATATCTAAAGTTGGCGCAGGAAACACCAAATGAATTTCTTCATGATCGAGTTGTGCAGTTAAAACCCCAGATAGCGTAACGAACTCAATCGTATCTCCAGTATTATATAACCCCTGCTCTTTCAGAACGTGCGCCGTTGCAAGTGTGCCGTGTCCACACAAAGCAACTTCCGTCCTCGGTGTAAACCAACGAAGTTGCATTGTATTGAGTGACAGAAATGCCGTTTCAGATAACGACATCTCGGCCGCGATGGCCAACATCGTTTCCTCATCAAGGCTTGACTCTGTGATACAAACACCCGCGGGATTACCTTTGAAAACCTCTGATGTAAACGAGTCAACCTGAAAAATTTTAACTTCCACGAAATATCCTTAAGTTCTATCAAACACGTAATTCTGTATCACGTGATTTTTAATATCTGTTGTTTGAGCGAAAAAAACCTATGAAATTTTCTACCAACCTTATAGGTCTTGTTGGAAGCGCTAACAAACAGGAGAATGTAGTTAATTATGCAAAACGTAAAAAGCCATCATCAATGTGACTCAATTGGATATCTTATCGGAGTTTTCGGCGTTTCTTTAGTTCTAATATGGATTGGTATTTATAAATTCACACCTACAGAGGCCAAGCTTATACAACCGCTCGTTGAAAATCATTTTCTGATGAGTTGGTTGTATGATGTGATGTCAGTTCAAGCCGTATCAAACATCATTGGCGCAACAGAAATCATTGTCGCTATTGGATTAATCGTTGGCCTTAAAAACACACGAGTCGCTTATTTTTCTGGCATAGCCGCCGCAATTATTTTTCTTGCGACACTCAGCTTTCTAATTACGACACCGAATACATGGAAAGTGTCTGATGGGGTTTTGGTGACAAACTTCTTTTTAGTAAAAGATATTCTATTTTTAGCCATTGCGATTAGCGTCATCGAACGAAACAAGCCAAACAGAGAATAACTCTAAATAGTTCGAAATCTTGTTTTTCCAGAACGTAGCCTGAAAGGTGCAAACGACTTACAGGTCGAATGGTTCTGTCAATAACTCTAAACAAAGGCTCTTAAATTTAGAGTGTTTAAGAGTCTTTGCCTCTTAATTATGCGAAACAACATCCTAGCGTAAAGTGAAAAGAAAAGCCTTTCACTCTACTGCTAAGGTTTATTGATACTTTGCCGAAGTAATGAACTCACCGAATGTCTCGCACCATACAACAACCGTATTGTATTCAGAAATTGAAGTGCTTTGAGGAACCTCAACAACGAAGTTATCGAACGTTTTGACATCACCAATTAAGCTCATCTCAGATTTAAGGTCATTAAACTCTTGTTCCGTTTCGACAAACTTAGGAGATAGATAGAGTTTATAGTCTGGTCCGGGAGCGAGTTTTCCTACCAACGTAATGACTTCAGAACTCAAATGAATTTCTCCCTCTCCCCCAATGAAAAGCATCGCTACCTTTGAGTTCCCTCTTAAACACTGCGCTGTATTCTGCACCTTGCTTGCTCTTAGCAACTTGTTCATCGGTCGGCGCAGGTGGTGCAATAAGGATCGGTAAAGTATAGATACCTATCGCAATGCCAATAGAAACTGCCACTAAGTGACTGATTGTTAATTTAATTATATTTTTCAAGGTCATAAGCATCTTCTTATTAGTTTTACTACTTGAAATTAGATTCAAATCGGCCTTATCTGTCTATTATCGAGCAGCATAATGTCATTAACATTATACACAAGCTATGCGCACTAAATGCAGACTGAGCACAATTAAAAACGGCTGATAATTAATATCAGCCGTTTGCTTATCGGAAATGTCGTTGTGCCGGTTTGCTCACTATTCCGCTTCCACCAAAGCGATCTTATCGGATGTCGATTTTTCCAATTTTATCGCAATAAACTTAGAGGTTGGCGTAAACGTTCTATCCCCATAACTTTCCAAAGGAACTAATGGGTTTGTTTCTGGATAGTAAGCCGCCGCCTGACCTGCTGGTACATCATAGGCAACAAGCGTAAATCCGCTCACACGGCGCTCAACGCCATCTTCCCACAGTGACACCATGTCCACTTTGTCGCCCGGTTCAAAACCGAGTTTACGAATATCCGCTTCATTGATAAACAGCACTTCGCGCATACCAAATACTCCACGATAACGGTCATTCAAGCCGTAAAGTGTCGTATTGTATTGGTCGTGTGAGCGCATGGTTTGCAAGATCAAATCTGGCTTTTGGCCTTTTTCGAGTATCGCTTCGCTGATCAACTGTTTCGGCAACTCGCTAGAGCTGAACTGTGCTTTGCCGCTTGGTGTATTCCATCGACGCTCGGCAGCTGGGTTTACCAAGTGGAATCCACCCGGGTGTTTAAGCTTATGGTTAAAGTCGGTAAAGCCCGGAATCGTGTCGGCAATCAAATCGCGAATACGGTCGTAATCTTCAATCGCCCACAACCAATCAATTGGTTTTGCCCCGAGTGTCGCATTGGCAATACCGGCAATAATCGCTGGTTCTGAACGCAAATGCTCCGAACGCGGTTTTAGCTGACCAAATGAGATATGTACCATGCTGAAGGTATCTTCAACCGTCACGCCTTGTGGGCCAGTCGCTTGCTGATCAATCTCAGTACGGCCTAAGCATGGAAGAATAAGCGCATCTTTACCTGTGACAAGGTGAGAACGATTTAACTTCGTCGAAATGTGTACGGTTAAATTACAGTTTCGCATCGCGTTGTGCGTACGTTCTGTATCTGGCGTTGCTTGTGCAAAGTTACCGCCCAAACCGATAAATACTTTCGCTTGCCCTTCTTCCATCGCTTTAATGGCTTGCACAGTGTTGTGGCCTTCACCACGCGGGACGTCAAAGTTAAATCGACTTTCAATGCGATCCAACAACAGACCTGAAGGTTTTTCATCAATGCCCATCGTACGGTCGCCCTGAACGTTACTATGACCACGCACTGGTGAAAGACCCGCGCCCGGCTTACCAACGTTACCTCGTAACAATTGCACGTTTGCGACTTCTTTAATGGTTGGTACAGAGTGACGATGCTGAGTCAACCCCATCGCCCAACACATGATCACACGTTCTGCACGTCGATACATGCTCGCTACCATCTCGATTTCACTTAAATCAAGACCCGATTGTTCCGCGATGTGTTCCCAAGAGGTTGCGTCCACTTCAGCCAAATACTCATCAATACCTATCGTGTGTTGCTTGATGAACTCACGGTCAAATACCGCTTTGCCACCGTTTTGCAATGCCTCGCGTTCCCATTGCAACAAGAATTTCGCGATGCCACGAAACACTGCCATGTCTCCACCTAAAGCAGGACGCAGGTACGCCGTGTTGGTAGGCTCTGAGCCGTTACTCAACATCTCAATCGGCATTTGTGGGTTTTGGAAACGCTCTAATCCGCGCTCTTTCAGCGGGTTTAGACAGATAACCTGTGCACCACGTTTTACCGCTTCGCGCAGAGGTTCAAGCATTCGTGGGTGATTCGTGCCCGGGTTTTGACCAATCACAAAAATCGCGTCGGCTTCTTCAAAATCATCAAAGATCACTGTGCCTTTACCAACGCCAATGGTGTCTTTCATCCCTATTGCACTGGCTTCGTGACACATGTTGGAACAATCTGGGAAGTTGTTGGTACCGAATGCGCGCACAAATAGCTGATACAAAAACGCCGCTTCGTTGCTTGCACGACCAGAGGTATAAAACTCAGCTTGGTGTGGCGAATCCAATTGATTGAGATGTTTCGCGACAAGTGCAAAAGCCTCATCCCAAGAGACTGGCACGTAGTGATCGGATTCAGCATCGTATCGCATTGGGTGCGTGATACGGCCTTGGTATTCCAACCAGTAATCGGTTTGAGTTGAGAGAGAAGAAGCGCTGTGATTGGCAAAAAACTCAGGATCAACCAGACGATTGGTCGCCTCCCAGTTTACCGCTTTCGCGCCATTCTCACAGAAATTGACTTTACCACTATCTGGCGACTCACCCCATGCACATCCCGGGCAGTCGAAACCGCCATTTTGGTTGGTTTTGAGCATAGTGCGAATGTTTTTAACTGCATTTTCACTGCCCCACCAACTTCTGGTTACGGCTTTCAGTGCACCCCAACCACCAGCTGGACCTTTGTATGCTTTTATTTGTTCTTTTTGGCTCACGACTTTACTCCTCGCAGATATACCAGCAAGCAGGGTGCCCGTGAAAACAAGCGCGTTATTTATTGAGATAATGCGGAAGTATTGAAGGGCTTAGTTTCTAATCCATGTATTTTTTAATCCAAATAAGTAACCACTCAACATGCTCTCGCTTGTCCGAGCGTTTACTTATCTAGATTCTTGATATCGGATACCCGCCTACTGTTTCTATGACTGGTAGATTCAATTCGCATTGTTGCGTCTTGATCTAAATCAAAGATTAAGTCGATATTCAATATGCGTCCAATTGATAATCCTGACCGAGTGATAAACAAAATCTATGACGAATTTTTCCACTGACGGTTATCACATTTTTAATCAATACAATTTATGAGGTTAATCGTTTTCCCATTCGATTCCACCTAGTTCGATTAACGAACTCAATAAAATCGGCACTCTTGATAATAGATAATATCTATCACACTATAGATACTTTAAATTTGACCCTAATTAATATCAGGAATAGCCTTGATTCAGATCAATTTTGAGTGTGGTTTTATTCTTGACTTGGTTTTGGTTTTCCATTCCCTAGTTAAAACGCTCCAGCGCTTAAAAAGTACGGTAGTGCTGTGCCCTTTTTAGGGAGTTCCCCCGTACATGTGACTCACAACGCAAGGTTAACAAGCCATTATGGATATCAAACAACTTAAATATCTCATCGCACTTGAACAGACCAAACACTTTGGTCAAGCCGCCGCATTGTGCCACATTACGCAGCCTACCTTGTCCATGAGGATCCGAAGCTTAGAGGAAGAACTCGATCTCGAATTAATCCAAAGAAGTCAACGATTTGAAGGATTTACAGAAGCCGGAGAACGCATTTTGGCTTGGGCAAAAACCGTCTTAGCAGCTCATGATGGATTGCAAGCCGAAGCCGCCAACTGCCGTGGTCAATTGGTCGGCTCTCTTCGGCTTGGAATGGTGCCACTCGCCAGCCAAAACCCTATGCAATTGCTCAAACCATTAGCTCAACAGTTCCCTGAGTTACGCTTTCAAATACTCTCCATGACGACCGAACAGATCATAGACCAACTCAATCGAAATCAACTTGATTTGGGGATGTGTTATGTCGATCAAGTTAACACCGCTTACTTCGATGTTATCGAGCTCGACTCGACCAAACTTGGCGTTTTATTCGATGAGCGTCATTTTGATTTTGCCGAATCTGAAGTGTTATGGGAGTCACTCAATAACATTCCGCTAGGGCTGCTTTCGAAGGGCATGCACTATCGCCACTCCATTGATCTTAGCTTTGTGAGTAAAGGGCTGGTTCCGCAAACCGTCATTGAAAGTAACTCCACCTTTCACTTGATCCAAGCAGTAACCAGTGGCCTTTGTTGCGCCATTATGCCGCTGAATTGTGGATTGGAAGAGTTGAACGATACGCTTCGCATTATCCCTATCGAAGAAGCCGCCGTTCACGCCCCGCTAGGTTTGTTAAAGCGAAAACAAGAACCCTTCTCCGCGCTAACCGATCAGTGCTTCGCAGAAGCAAAAAACATATTCAATCGATAACAAGAATCCACACGTCAATTTTTGGCATACATAACGGCTTATGAGGTGATTTCATGAGATGTACTACTCAATCTTATTTTGAACTGTCCGATTTCAATCAAGCACCACCTCAACCAAGTGCGTTCAATTACCGAGAATTGATTGATGGCCGCCCAGTGCAACAAATGTCGCTGGCGAGTGAATCCGCCTTAGCTATCAGCTATAACGGCATTAGCCAAGCGGTCATGATGGTGACGCCAGGCCATCTGGAAGACTTCGTGAAAGGATTTAGCCTAAGCACAGGCATCGTCCACGATTTCAAAGAGATTAAAGACATTGAAATTGGTGGCGATCACGAATCTCACTATGCGGAAGTGGAAATCAGCAACCGCGCTTTCTGGGCGTTAAAAACACAGCGCCGAAATCTTGCCGGCACAACCGGATGCGGCATTTGTGGTGTAGAGGCTCTGGAACAAGCTTTGCCTGATTTGGCACCGCTAACACCGTCTCTTCCTCCGCGCTCCGATGTATTTGAAGGGCTGCGAGACAAAGTCGCACTGCATCAAGAAGCCGCACGTGAATCTGGCGCGTTACACGCCGCTTTATTTGCAGATTTACAAGGCAACATCAAGTTGTGCCGAGAGGACATCGGCCGTCACAACGCGCTAGATAAGTTGATTGGCGCATTGGCCAACAATCACATCGAGCCTCAAAGTGGCTTCGCTATCATGACAAGCCGTTGCAGCTTAGAGTTGATCCACAAAGCCGTTCGCGCGCGTATCCCCACTCTGGTTTGCTTATCTGCACCTACAGCGTTAACTGTCGAATGGGCAAGAAGAAACCATTTGAACCTAATTCACTTACCAAAACACGGCTCGCCACGTCTATACAGCCCTGCGCCTTAACACGTCAACCTAGCCAAATTCCTAATATTTCTAACAGAGACCTCCGGGTTTCTGTTGTTTGCTTCTCGTTCCCAATTGATACTTAGCGACAAGCCACTATTCTCTCCAACCAAACGTGCTCACCCCTTGTCAGCACTAAGCTTGCGTATATTAACCTGCTTGCATTTGAACGCTTTCCAATCCGATAGAACCCTGTCAAAGACCCATAGATTAGTAAGGATTTTGTGTGACTCTTTTCACGCTTTTCCGCCTTACTAGGCATTTCTAGGAATTTTTCCTAGCCGATCTAGGCAACCATCTCATGTGCCTCACAAAACCACTCTCTAGAATTCCGCTCAGTCAAAGGTAACAAGAGCGCATAACGGTCTCCGTTGTGTTTCTAAAACAATTACAAGAGAGTTCATCATGTTAAAATTCCTCGAACAGGTGCGGAAGCCGACCCTCGATCTTCCCGTCGAAGTTAGAAGAAAGATGTGGTTTAAACCGTTCATCCAATCTTACTTGGTCGTATTCATCGGCTACCTAACCATGTACTTGATTCGTAAGAACTTCAATGTCGCGCAAAACGACATGATCTCAACTTACGGTTTGAGCATGACAGACCTAGGTCTTATTGGCCTTGGCTTCTCCATCACATACGGCATCGGTAAAACCGTTGTGTCTTACTACGCTGACGGTAAGAACACCAAGCAATTCCTCCCTTTTATGCTGATCCTTTCTGGTCTTGCAATGCTTGGTTTCAGCTTCAGCATGGGCGGCGGTAGTGCAAGCCTGTTCTTGATGGTGGCTTTCTACGCTCTAAGTGGTTTCTTCCAAAGTACTGGTGGCCCTTCTAGTTACTCAACCATTACAAAATGGACACCTCGTAACAAACGCGGCTCTTACCTCGGCTTGTGGAACATGTCACACAACGTTGGTGGTGCGGGCGCAGCCGGTGTTGCTCTTTTCGGTGCCAACTACCTATTCGACGGGCACGTAATCGGCATGTTCGTGTTCCCTTCTATCATCGCGATCATCGTCGGCTTTATCGGTATGCGCTTTGGTAGCGACTCTCCAGAAGCTTACGGTCTAGGTAAAGTAGAAGAACTTTTCGATGAAGCAGTGAGTGAAGAAGACACCGCCGCTGAAGAAAACCAGATGACCAAAAAAGAAATCTTTGTTGAATACGTTCTTAAAAACAAAGTTATCTGGCTACTTTGCTTTGCCAACATCTTCCTTTACATCGTGCGTATCGGTATCGACCAATGGTCAACGGTATACGCATACCAAGAGCTTGGTCTTTCAAAAGAAACGGCAATCTCTGGCTTTACTCTGTTCGAAGTCGGTGCGCTTGTGGGTACTTTGATGTGGGGTTACTTATCTGACCTAGCAAACGGTCGCCGCGCATTGGTAGCTTGTGTGTCTCTTGGCTTGATCATCGTATCGCTTGAGTTCTACCAACACGCCACTAGCGAGTTCATGTACTTAGCCTCTCTATTTGTATTGGGCTTCTTGGTGTTTGGTCCGCAACTTCTTATCGGTGTTGCCGCGGTTGGTTTTGTCCCTAAAAAAGCAATCAGTGTGGCTGACGGCGTAAAAGGTACATTCGCTTACCTAATCGGTGACAGCTTCGCGAAACTTGGTCTCGGTATGATTGCAGACGGTACACCTATCTTCGGCTTAACAGGTTGGAAAGGTACCTTCGCAGCCCTAGATACCTCCGCCATGATTTGTATTGTTTTGCTTGCTTTCGTCGCTATCGCGGAAGAGAAGAAGATTCGACACGCGAAGAAGCTTCAACTTGCACAAAACCAAGCCTAACTTCTCTGCGCGCTTTACTTCGGTAAAGCGCGCAAGATCATTAAAAAGCATGGCTCAATTCAGTATCATTAAAGATTTTTCTATTGGCTCCTGTTGGAGCTTATTGTTGTTAGTCGTCTGCTCTATTTGGTTGTAATAATGATTCATGTTGCTCTAGTTGATGATCACGTCATCGTGCGTTCAGGTTTCGCACAATTATTAAATTTAGAAAGTGATATTACCGTTGTTGGTGAATTCGGCTCTGTCGCCGAAGCGCGAAAAGGCTTGCCTGCGGTACACCCTCATGTCGTCATCCTAGATATCTCCATGCCAGATGAAAGCGGCTTAAACTTTCTCAGCGAAATACCAACTGGCATTGCCTGCGTGATGCTTAGCGTGCATGACTCCCCTGCGATGGTGGAAAAATCACTAAAGCTAGGTGCAAAAGGCTATCTTAGTAAACGCTGTAGCCCAGACGAACTTATTCAAGCCGTGAGAACCAGTGCTTCTGGCGGCTGTTACCTCACATCAGATATTGCACTTAAACTTGCAACGCCTAGAGACAACACCGCCTCTCTATGCCAACTGACAAAACGTGAAAACGAGGTATGTCAGCTACTTGCCACTGGGTTGGATGTAAAGTCTGTCGCGGCAGAGCTTGGCTTGAGCCACAAGACTGTGCATGTTCATCGTGCGAATGCCATCGACAAACTCGGCGTGAAAAACAACGTTGAGCTCGCCAAACTATTTTCTCAAGAGTCCTTTTAATGCGAGCTTATGCTGTTACCACCATTTGCGGACTTTTTGTTATGGCTTGCGCCTGGTTTTGCTTGTGGGTGATTGCCTATTACTTTGTCAATGATCCCGAGTTGGCGATCTTATTGTTTCCTTTCGCTTTACGATTAGGTGTCGCCCTTCACACTCGTGCCGCTTATTGGCCGACGATTTACCTTTCGGAGTGGGGACTTTCCATCGCACTTGCGATGTTACTGGGTCAACCGCAGTGGCTTACCGTGCTGATTGCGAGCATTGCCAGTATCCCGGTCACACTGATTGCGAAAAAATACTACTACGGTGACCAAAACCGCCACTTAGCCGTAATGGGCGTTGTGATCATCATTACCGCCTTCATCAACGTAATGGCGGTCGGCTTTCACGTGCCTTCTGTTTACATGGTGTGGTTAGCCAGTATTTCTGGTGGGCTGATGCTGGTTCCTATGTGCTACCTGTTGTGGAGCTATTTGTTCCAAAGTCGTTGGTCTCCGCTTAGCTCTCTCCTACTTAGTAATGCCGTTGTATTTCAGGTGCGTCATATCGTGCTTTATGCGCTGCTTTTGATCGGCAGTATTTTGGTGCAAACCAGTTTACCTGAAGAGCTAAAACGATTTGCGCCATTTTGTATGGCTATCCCAATTATCGTGTTGGCACTTCGTTACGGCTGGCAAGGAGCCCTGCTCGCCACCATGCTCAACAGCATTGCGCTGATTGCGGCTCGCAGCGGCGTATCAAATCTAGAAATCACCGATTTGTTATTATCTCTCTCGGCGCAAACCATCACCGGCATTATGCTCGGCTTAGGGGTTCAGAAACAAAAAGACCTCAATCACAAACTGCGCGGCGAACTTGCACGCAATCAGAATTTGTCTCGCCAGCTTATCAAAGCGGAAGAATCGGTAAGACGCGATATTGCGCGCGAGCTACATGACGAAATTGGACAGAACATCACGGCGATCCGCACACAAGCCAACATCATTAAGCGGGTAAATAACACAGAAACAAGCGTGGGTTGCGCCGACATGATCGAAGGGCTTTCCCTCAACGTGTACGACACCACTAAGCGACTGTTAAGCAAGCTAAGACCAAAAATGCTGGATGATTTGGACTTGAAAGAATCCGTCGAGCAACTGACGCGAGAGATGGAATTTGCCAATCACGGAACGACTGTTCAACTGAACTGGCAAGGCGATTACACCAACTTGAGTGACACGCTCAAAGTCACCCTATTCCGTTTATGCCAAGAGTCATTGAATAACGCCGCCAAATATGCAGAAGCGCAGTTGATCACTATTGAACTGACGATCGGAGAAGCGGCGGTGTCATTGATGATTCACGATGATGGTGTCGGCTTCAAAGTTCAGGACAGCATGAAAGGCATGGGCGTTCGCGGCATGCAAGAGCGTGTGCACGCGTTAGGTGGAAAAATGGTTATCTACTCCACCAGCGATCAAGTGATCGGCACACAAATCAGCATTACTTTACCTAAGGTGTAACTCAAGATGTTTGGATTTTTACGTTCACCTAAATTTACTCAACCGAGTCTGAGCAACGAGCAAATCGACCAGCGTTACCGCCATTGGCGTTTGCACATTATGTTGGGGATGTACATCGGCTACGCAGGTTTCTACTTTACTCGTAAGACCTTTAACTACGCCGCACCAGCGATGATTACCGATCTTGGCTTAGATAAGGGCGATTTGGGCCTTATCGGTACGCTTTTCTACATTACTTACGGCTGCTCGAAGTTTATTTCCGGTACGATTTCAGATCGCTCTAACCCTCGTTATTTCATGGGATTAGGATTGATTGCGACAGGTCTGGTCAATATCGCGTTCGGTTTTTCTAGCTCACTCGCGGCTTTCATTACTCTGTGGATCTTAAACGCGTGGTTCCAAGGCTGGGGCTGGCCTTCATGCTCCAAGCTGTTAACCACTTGGTATTCACGCTCCGAGCGTGGCTTCTTATGGGCGATTTGGAACACCGCACACAACGTTGGTGGCGCTCTGATCCCTATTTTGGTGGGCTATTTAACGTTGCACTACAGCTGGCGTGAAGGCTTTATTCTACCCGGCATCATCGGGGTATTACTCGGTCTATTCGTTTGTTGGCGATTGCGCGACAAACCCACAACAATGGGCTTACCAAGTGTCGGACAATGGCGCAACGACGCACTAGAACTTGCGCAAGAAAATTACGGACGTGGCCTCACCTACCGAGAAATTCTGAAATCGTACGTATTTAACAACAAATACATCTGGCTACTCGCGTTCAGTTACGTGTTGGTTTACATCGTCCGAACCGCAATCAATGACTGGGGAAACCTGTACTTGACCGAGCAGCATCACTATAGCCTGATTAATGCCAACGCTGCTCTGTCGATGTTTGAAATTGGCGGTTTTGTTGGTTCATTGGTTGCGGGTTGGGGCTCAGACAAACTCTTTGACGGTAACCGTGGACCAATGAACTTGCTGTTCGCGATTGGGATTTTCTTATCTGTCTCTGCGCTTTGGCTAATGCCTCTGACCAACTTTGCATTCCAAGCAGCGGGATTGTTCTCCATCGGCTTCTTTGTCTTTGGACCACAAATGCTGATCGGTATGGCGGCGGCGGAGTGCTCTCACAAAGACTCTGCCGGCGCGGCAACAGGATTCGTGGGCTTGTTCGCCTACATGGGCGCAGCATTGTCTGGTTATCCACTGGCGTTAATTCTTGAAGAATATCATTGGACGGGTTTCTTCATCACCATTTCAGTTTGTGCAGCCGTCATTGGCCTTTTGTTGCTGCCATTTTTGCAAGCGCAACCATCACGAAAACCACTCGAACCAAAACCTCGGTTGTAAATCGACTTATCGCCCTTCGGGCAAATTGGCGAGTGACCTAACCGCGCTCGCCCACCTTATTTAACGTATCTCTGCTCAATTTTTCTTCCGATTCAGTTCGGAGGGTTAACTATGGGAAAAATTCATGAATTTGAACACTATTTCATCGCATAGCTTCTTTCAAATGAACAACAAAATCCAAAACTACGCTTGGGGAAGCACCTCTTCTATTCACGATTTGTTTGGCTTTTCTAACGAAACGAATGAGCCTCAAGCAGAAGTATGGATGGGTACTCACCCAAACGGCTGCTCTGAAGTTCAGATTGAGCAGAACACGCTGCCTTTGTCTGAACTGATCAAACAAAACCAACCCGCTTACTTATCAGCAGAAACCGCAGCGAAATTTGGCGACCTGCCCTTTCTGTTTAAGATCTTAGCGGCCGAACATGCACTGTCGATTCAAGTTCACCCAAGCAAACAAGATGCCGAAATAGGCTTCGAAAAAGAACAAAGTGCCGGGATCCCACTAAACGCAAGCCATCGTAACTACAAGGATCCAAACCACAAACCAGAGTTGGTGTACGCGCTGACAAGTTACCAAGCCATGAACGGTTTTCGCTCGTATGCCGAGATTATTGAGGCATTTAGCCTTTGCGATATCGATGAGCTACGCGCGCCTCTTGACACATTCAAACGCGAAATCAACTCACAAGGTTTACGCGATTTCTTTGTGCACATTCTTACCATGGAAGGAGAAACAAAAGAGCGAGCACTGAAACAGCTTCTTGCCCACGCTTCACGTCAATCGGAACAAGGCACTGACAGCGACGTTTACCAGCTCATCTTGGATCTATCCACTCAATACCCTGGCGATGTCGGCTTGTTTTCGCCATTACTGTTGAATGTCATCACGCTGCAACCTGGCGAAGCGATGTTCCTGAGCGCAAGAACGCCACACGCTTACATTAAAGGTACGGGATTAGAGATCATGGCGAACTCAGATAACGTTTTGCGTGCAGGACTCACGCCGAAACATATGGATGTTGAAGAACTGGTTAAATGCACAGATTTTGTGCCTAAGCCGTTTAACAGCCTTGTTCTTAAACCCAATGCCAATGGTTGCCAAAGCCTTTATCCGGTCCCAGTGGCAGACTTTAGTTTCAGCATTCTTAACCAACCGAACAATGAAGTGGTTGATGCCAATAGCGCAGAGATTTTGATGGCGATTGATGCCGACCTGACACTCATCAGTGATAACGGTGAGACGTTAACCGCCGCGAAGGGACAATCTGTATTTGTTCCTGCTTACGTTGGCCATTACCGTATTCAAAGTGCGGGACGTGTGGCTCGCGCCTTCAACTAGTTTTTGAACAACCGATTCAAACTAACGTCTGACCCAAGGGACTGGGTTAGACAATTTATTCCTTTCATAGATTGAACCATTCCGCTTTTAAGGCGCTCATGCTTACACCTTGCCGAATCCAAACACCTACAGGCCAGTTTCTCTAAAAGCCATAACCTCCCGGATCTGCCATTTACTGCAACATTCATTGTCAAAACCCATTTATGTCCGGTAAATTCGTCGCTCCAATATCAAATCACTTGGATAATAAAGGCGCTTGCATAGTGGTATTTGTTGCAAAACGTATAATCAACGTTGTAATCAAAGCCTCAATCACTACAATCTCTGGTTCGATTTTTCAGTTAACGTTTGTATGCCGAAGTTAAACCAAGATAACCCTGTTCAAAGCTCCGCCCTTTCCGATATCGAAACCAGCAGTAAGATTCAATCGGCATTAGAACCGAAGTTTCACAAGCCAGAGAAACGTCTCTGCTTAAGCCCTGGCCTATCGGATAAGCATTTGGCGCGCCGTTGGCAAGTATTGGAACACGTGACCAATAAAGATCATCTCCTTGATCCTTTCACGCAGTCACATTGCGATGCTTACTCCAACAACATCGAGCACTTCATTGGTACTGTTAATGTGCCGGTCGGCATTGCAGGCCCTTTGCGCGTCAACGGCTTGTATGCGAACGATGACTTTTTGGTTCCGCTCGCAACGACAGAAGCCGCGTTAGTCGCTTCCTACAACCGTGGCGCAAATCTTATCACCGCCGCTGGTGGCGCGAGCGCATTGTTGCTGAGTGAAGGGGTGAGCCGAACGCCAGTGTTCGCCTTTAATAACCTTGCCGACGCTGGCCAGTTCGTCAGTTGGGTTGTGACCCAGTTTGACGCATTTCGTCAAATAGCGGAATCCACCACCTCACATGGCAAACTCAAAGACATCAATGTAAATATCGAAGGAAACCATGTTTATTTGGTCTTTGAATACGTGACTGGTGACGCTTCCGGACAAAACATGGTGACCATCGCAACAAACGAAGTGTTCCATCATATTTTGGCGACCAGCCCAATCAAACCAACTCAAGCATTCTTGGATGGCAACTTATCAGGCGACAAAAAACCAAACGCACACACACTGCGCTCGGTACGCGGTAAGAAAGTATCCGCCGAAGTGACCATTCCTGCTGAGTTGGTGGAAAAATATCTGCATACGACGCCGGAGTCTATGGTTCAATTTGGCAAAATGACCACAGTGGGCGGTTTACTCAGCGGGACAATTGGCGTCAACGCGCATTACGCAAACGCGCTTGCCGCGCTGTACATTGCTTGTGGTCAAGATGCCGCTTGCGTTGCAGAGTCTGCCATTGGAATCACTCGTATGGATGTGGACGCTCAAGGCAACTTGTACGCGTGCGTGACCTTGCCAAACATCATGGTGGGGACGGTTGGTGGTGGTACTGGCCTTCCAACACAAAAAGCATGTTTGGATATTTTGGGTTTGCACGGCAACGGCAAAGCGAAAGCGTTAGCCGAAGTCGCAGCTGCGCTTTGTCTGGCTGGCGAACTCTCGATTGTTGGCGCATTTTGTGCCGATCACTTTTCTCGTGCTCACCATAAGCTTGCCCGAAAATAACCTTTGTTGCTTTGTACAAGAGAACATCCGTGTGGTTTTCTCTTGTGCAAACCAATGGACTTTATTTATTGGCTCAATAATTTCTTGAAACTAACTTAAGCCTTAACAAACATACCAATCTCTTGTTAACAGTACTTTAGCTGTCCCCCTTCTATATCCATTGCGATATCTCTTCTTATTACTCTTCACTGGCCATATTTAATATCAGTATCTTAGAAAAAATAGCATCAAAAACTTCTAGCACTATAGTACCAAATTCACCGTTTGAGTTTTTTGTTCACCACTTATAGCTACTATACTCGCCTATGCAGCTGCTTGATTTTCATAAATTTACTAAACAGCTCAAAAGAGCTTAATAACTCCCGTTAAATGGACTTAAATCGTTACTTCGGGTAAGCGAGTTAACTATGAGACGTCAGAAGCTAAATAAAATCTCTGCTTGGGTACTAGGATTGGCTATCTTATTGCTGAGCCATGTGCCTAATGTATCAGCACAAATACAGCAATCCCCATCCGATCAAACCGTTGCGCGTTTTCTCTATCAAACCTCTTTTGGACCAACTCCTGCGTTAATTAATGAGGTTAGGGAAAACGGGTTAGAGGACTGGATACAGGAACAAATCAACCTGCCAGCAACCTACCATCAACCACTTTATCAAACGCCTTTTTCTAAAGGCCTACAGTCAAACCGCGAAAATGCTTGGTATCAGATTGTTGTTACTGCTGAAGATCAGCTCAGACAGCGAATGGCTTATGCATTGAGTCAGATCGTAGTCGTTTCTCGTTATGGCGGCGTTCTTTCCAGCAAACCTACAGGGTTAGTGAATTACTACGATCTGTTGGTTGAACATGCGTTTGGCAACTACCGAGACCTGTTGTATGACGTTTCCATCCATCCAGTCATGGGGAGCTATTTATCTATGCTCGGTAGTGCAAAAGAAAATAGTGCGACAGGAACGCTTCCCGATGAGAACTTTGCTCGAGAGTTAATGCAGCTATTCACTATCGGTTTGTATGAACTCAATTTAGATGGCAGTAAAAAACTAAACCACGCAACAGGCAAACCTATCCCCACGTACAATCAAACTGATATTCAAGAGCTCGCGCGAGCATTAACTGGATGGAAAAATTCCGACATCGCATTCGTGAAACCGATGCGAGTTATCAGTCAGCGACACGACACCGGCGAGAAGCGATTTCTAGGGAACGTGATCCCATCGGGTCTAACCGCACAAGAAGAGCTTTCAAAAGTGATTGATATGTTGATGTCTCACCCAAATGTTGCTCCATTTGTTTCAAAATTACTTATCCAACGTTTGGTCAGTTCAAATCCAAGCCCAGAGTACGTCGCGCGTGTTGCTACGATATTTAACAACAATGGGGAAGGAGAAAAAGGCGATCTAACCGCCGTTGTTCGAGCCATATTGCTCGATCCTGAAGCATTAGGGATGACGGATACACCGCCTATAAAAGTGAAAGAACCGATACTGGTCCTGACTAATTTTCATCGAGCATCAGGTTTTACGGTTAAAGGATCACGTTACGAAGACGCAACAACGATGATGAACATCGCTAATCAAGGGCCGCTTCGTTCTCCTTCCGTGTTTAATTTTTACTCTCCAGACTATCAGCCGTCTAACGAGTTTACGGAGTCTGGTATTAACTCTCCAGAGTATGAACTTCTCAATTGGTCTGTTTATACCGATTTGGTCAACTATATGTTAACCAGCACTCGTAGAGGAGGTGGTGATTCCTACCACTTCGATCTTAACGAGTTTTATCTTCTTCTGGACGATCACCGTGCCTTAGTCGAATTGGTTAACGAGCGTTTCTTTGCTGGAACGGCTTCTGCTGAATTGAAAGAGCTCATGCTCACCGCCCTGAATGATTATCGTGGGGACTATGTGCCAACAACAAAACTCGCTCTAGTGATATTTACCGCCATTTCTGGCGACGAATTCTATATTCAGGATTAGGAGTGAATTATGGATATTTCACGACGACATTTTATACAAAGCACGCTATCGATGGGCGCACTAGCCTCTCTTAGTCTGCCAGGTTACTCTCTCGCAGCGCCATCCAATGACTTTCGAGCATTAATATGTGTGTATTTAGCAGGCGGAAACGATGCATTCAACACCATACTGCCATTATCGGAGGCGCACTATCGTCAATATTCCAAAGTCAGAGGGCCACTCTCTGTCGCCAAAGAAGACATACTCCCTATCAATTTGAGTGCTGTCGATAGCTCAAATCACCCAGTGAAGCTCGGCTTACACCCAAAGTTAAATGCGTTAACTTCCGTTTTCGAACAAGGCGATGCCAGCATCGTGCTCAATAGTGGCATTCTCAACCATCCCGTCACCAAACAAGCTATTGAGCAAGGTGAAGCATCACTTCCCGAGCAACTGTTTTCTCATAATTCTCAAACAGACGCTTGGTTACTTGGTGGAATGAGCGAGTCTAAAAATCTTGGTTGGGCTGGCAGAATGTTGGATGTATTAAACTCTGAATCAGAAATAACACCGCTATACAGTGTGCATGGCAACTCGCTTTGGTTACGGGCAATGAAACACCGCCAAACCGTCCTGAAAAAAGATCGCGCAGTTCAGCTTACCGCGATTGATAACCCGCTATACAAGGGGATCTATGATCGCCTTCTCTCTCATCAAACTGACAATCCATTTAATGGTCATTTTAATTTGATGGTTGATGAGTCGATGGTAATGAGTAGTGTACTGAGCGAGCAACTCAACCACATTGCTGACGAGCCGTTGTTTACGTCATCGACGCTCGGCAAGCAGATGCAAACCGTGTACAAATTGATAGCAAGCCAAGATGTCCTGAAGCAGCAACGACAAGTCTTTTTCGTTAAACACTCTGGGTATGACCTGCACGATTCGCAATTGGCACGTCATCCAGTGTTACTTGAGGATCTCGCGACAAACCTTTTAGCAATGTATCGTGCGGTCGAACGGTTAGGGCTAAACAAGCAAGTCACCTCTTTCACTATGTCTGACTTCGGTCGACGGATGATGAGCAACGGAAATGGTACCGATCATGGCTGGGGTGGCCATCAACTATTAATTGGAGGCGCGGTAAATGGGAAACAACCTATCGGTACATGGCCGGAACTAATACTGGGCGGAAACGATGATTACTCTCAAGGCCGACTCATACCCAAAATTGCCGCTGATCAAGTTGGTTCAACACTAGCACAGTGGATGGGCGTGAGTGATAACGCTGCACTGGAATACGTGTTCCCGAACATCCGTAATTTTACTCATTCAAACCTGGGTTTTATGTCGTAAGATATTTTACAGGTAGCTGTAGAACACATCATCAAATAAGGGAGCCTCGCGCTCCCTTACTCATCTTATGTTTGCAAAGTGTCCGTTACACCTCGTCGCGACGGCGTTCGTTACACAGCTTAATGGCACGCTCAAGTAATTCTAACGCGGATTGCTCACATTCAGGCAGAACCGCACCACTTTCGCCAATTGGCGTTACGCGGTCACCCCATTTCAATACTGCCGCACCCCATGTCAAACCTGCACCAAATGCAGCAAGAAGCATATTATCACCTGGGTTAACTCGACCTTGCTCTACCGCTTCACACAATGCAATTGGCACCGTCGCAGCTGAAGTATTGCCATAGTTTTGAATGTTAACAAACGCTTTGTCGTGTGGAATTCCAGACAGGTCACACAAGGTTTGAATAATACGAATATTCGCTTGATGCGGAATCACAACATCGATTTGTTCCGTCGTTAACTGTGATGCTTTCAGTACGGTTTTCGCAGCTAGCCCCATGCCTTTTACTGCACGTTTGAAAATTTCTTGTCCTACAAAGTTGAAATCCCAGTAACCGTTGTCTTCCGCAAAGCGATCCATACAAGTACCAAACTTTGGTACGGACAGAATATCGCGGCCTTTTGCGTCACAACCGATTTGAGACTGTAGTAAACCCGTTTCTTTTTCCGTTCTTGATAACACAACGGCGCCCGCACCATCACCAAATAGAACCGCGGTATCTCGCATTGCCCAATCGATGTAGAAAGACAATCTTTCCGCACCAATAATGATCGCGTTACGATAGTTACCTGATTGAATCAAACGTGTGCCCGTTTCTAGGCCATAGACAAATCCCGTACATGCGGCATTTAAGTCAAAGGCAGCGGCTGCACGAATACCTAGGTTCTGCTGTACCTTAGACGCGATATTTGGAATCAATGAATCTGGTGAACAAGTCGCCACAATGATTAAATCCACGTCTGTGGCATCGACGCCTGCTCGAGCTAATGCATGTTTAGCAGCAACGGTCGCCATGTCTGACGTGTTTACATGACTAATGCGGCGGTTTTCGATACCAGTGCGGGTACGAATCCACTCATCGGAAGTATCGAGGAAAGTGCTAAGATCATCGTTAGAGAGCACGGCTGGCGGAACACATTTCCCCCAACCTGTAATTTCAGCGTAGTAATTTGTCATCGCAGACCTATTTATTGTTGTATTTTAATAAAATTTCTTAGAACCTTAGGCTCAAATACAAACCTGCGCTGCGTTATTTCGGCAGGTTAAAAAATAAGTATACAAATAATGAGGCTGACTGGTAAGTCATGTTTTCATCAATACGTAATAAAGGAAGAAGTCATGTCATCGTTTAAAACTCGCTGCCCTTCGTGCGGCGGTCTAAATCGTATCCCTAATGAGCGCGTTGCCGAATCTGCAACTTGCGGTAAATGTAAAAGTGCACTTTTAGACGGCTCGCCTATCGAAGGTACACAAGATAACTTTTCTGCTCTATTACAAAGTGATATGCCTGTTGTAGTAGATTTTTGGGCCCCATGGTGCAACCCGTGCGTTGGTTTTGCTCCTGTTTTCTCTGATGTTGCTCATGAGCAAGCCGGAACGGCTCGTTTTGTTAAGATTGATACCGAAGCTCAACAACAACTTGCGACGCAATTTGGTATTCGCAGTATTCCTACCATTATGGTTTTCAAGAATGGTCAACGCGTTGATATGATCAATGGTGCGTTACCTAAAACTCAATTCGATCAATGGTTAAATCAAGCACTTACTAAATAATCTTCCACGCCAACCTTGTTTGTAGGTTGGCGTTTTTATGCAACTTATCAACCTATCTAGTTAACAAATATTATTTATCGAAACGACTTAAATTTATCATTTTACTTGCCTAACTATTAGCCTCATATTCGCGCCGAATAACCCTTAGATTTCATTTAACTTATAGGCGCAAAACAGTGGAAAACACAGTCGTTCCTGCAGCATCACCACGAGTTACAGTTCCAGTCGTCGCACTGTCTCTTTATGCGGTGGCTTCGGGCTATTTAATGAGCTTGATCCCTCTCATGCTCGGTGAATACAACATCTCAGCAGATTACGCGAGTTGGTTGGCGAGTGTGTTTTATGGCGGCTTATTAACTGGCGCGATTTTTATTGAACGTATCGTACGTCAAGTTGGTCACCGTAACGCGTTTATTGGTTGCTTGGCCGTATTTTCGCTAACTATCGTCACACTACCCGTGTTTGCTAACGGATTGATGTGGCTTGCCGCTCGCTTTATTGCGGGTATCGCGGTTGCTGGTGTTTTTGTCATTGTTGAGTCTTGGCTAATGTCTGGAGACGAAGCATCGCGTGCGAAACGTTTGAGCTTGTACATGCTATCGCTTTATGGTGGTTCAGCATTAGGCCAGTTTGGTATTGGCGTGCTTGGCGTAAGTGGCGGCGTTCCGTTTATTGCGATCACGACGTTGATCTTAATGGCGATGCTGGTGCTAATGTTCATTGAGTGTGAGCAGCCAAACAGCCATGAATCAACCGCTTTATCATTTAAGCAAATTGCCAAACTAAACCATGCAGCAATTATTGGTTGTGTTGTTTCAGGTTTGACCTTAGGCGCGATCTACGGATTAATGCCAGTTGAGTTAACTAACCGTAAAATTAGCCATCAAGACATTGGTACATTGATGGCGCTAGTGATTCTAGGTGGCATGCTAGTTCAACCAATGGTGACCGCGCTAAACAAATACATGAGCCGCACAGTGCTAATGGCGTTTTTCTGTATTTTGGGTATTTTTTCGATCGGTATGACCTTTATTTCCTCGTCAGCCGTGGTATTGGCTGCTGCATTATTCTTTTTAGGTGCAGCTACTTTTGCCTTGTACCCGATAGCAATCAACTTAGGTTGCGAAGGACTTGATGAACGCTTTATTGTCTCTGCGACACAAGTCATGCTGTTTAGCTACAGCATCGGCTCTGTTGCTGGCCCAGTTGTCGCTGATAAATTCATGGGCCAAGAACACGGCTTACTAGGCTACTTGTTTGCCGCTTTGGTTGCGACTGGCGTATACATGCTACTTGCTGCGAGCAAAACCAAGCAGCGTATGGCCGCTGGCCTCTAATCACGCCGCTTCTACTCAACGAAAACGAGGGCATGTCGCCCTCGTTTTTTTATTCTTCGAATTTTTGTTTAGATAAACGCTTGTGACGGTTTGACGCGTTCGCTGCAGGCTTTTCCGGTACCATGCGCTTTTCATGAAGCAAATGACGAACCGCCAAGATGGGATGTTTCAGTAACATTCTGGGGCCAGAGTAACGCATGACCAAACGCATTTGTTCTTTCGGCTCTGGTTTGTAGCAGTGAATCGGACATTTGTTACACGTCGGTTTATTCTCTCCATAAGGACAGCGGTCGAGGCGCACTTCTGCGTATTCAAGCAGCTCACGACATTCTGAGCATAAGTCACGTTTTGTTCCATGATGGTCATGACAGTAAACCTCTACCATGGCTTTTACTGTCTTAAATTCAGTGGCGAGTTTGCCAAGTAAAATATCGCTCATGCGCTATCCAAAAATCACAACATCATTGTGTAAAGTTCTAACGTGCGGCCATTATCATATTGCTGCTCAACTCGTTCAAACTCAAAGCCCAGTTTTTTGAGCAAACTTATACTACGAATATTGTCATTATTGGTGATGGCAACCAAATTATCGAGTTTCATTTCCTCTCTAGCGTATTCCAGCACTGCGGTTGCAGACTCCGTTCCGTAGCCGAAGCCATAAGCGGAAGGTAAAAATCCATATCCGAGATCATAGTATTGTAATGTGTCACGTTTAACCAACCCACAAATCCCGATGGGTTGCCCATCTTCTTTCTTCTCTACAACGAGTAAACTCACGCCTTTAATTTGTTGCATGCGTAGCATGTTTTCTTTTATGTAACGCGCCGCTTCATATTCGGTACGAATTTGTTTGTCTCCGACAAAACGGTAGAAGTCTGGGTGGTTATAAAGTTCTAGTATAAATGGTGCATCATCTACACTCACAAGACGCAGTATCAAACGTTCGGTGTACAGTGTTTTCATTTGGGCTCCATTAAAACGCGATAGATGATTGGACATAGGAACGTACTTGAATTTTGCGACCGATACCGGCGCTTATTTAGTTGTAACTTGATAAAAAAGTAACTATCCTGCCTCGCTAAATTAAAGGACCACCACCATGAACCGCAAGAAGAAAATCAATCAGATCTTGAAAGCGAAGCAGAAGAAGCATAACGCTAAGCTACATAAGAGCAATAAGCCGCGTTATATCTCCAAAGCTGAACGCGCGAAAATGGAAGCTGAAGAACAAAACCAAGCTTCAGAACACACGGAAAACGTTGTAGACACAGCGCAGACAGATCAAGCCTAAAAGAAAAGCCGCTTTCAGCGGCTTTTTTGATATTCGGAGAGAGTTAGCTTTAGTATTCGACACTGTAGTTCAGTGTGAATGTGCGACCTCTTCCTTTGTAGTCGTACGCTGCTGCATCGTAGTGTGCTGCATAAAGAATCTGCGCACGTTGTCCCCAAGCGGTTGTGTAGTCTTCGTCAAATAGGTTTTGAATACCAAAACCTAACTGCCCGATAGGTAGTGTTACGTTACCAAGAAGATCAAACGTAGTGTATCCATCTAGTTTATTGTTTGCGTCATCTTCGTAATCAAACATCGTCTGGCTTTGTAAACGTACTGAATAGCCATCCTGATAGTAAGCCGCCCACGCGTTCGCTTTTGATGTACTTGCTTTACCCGCGCTTAGATCTTCCCACTTACCGTTGGTTTTAAGCTCAGAAACCACATAGTGACCTGATGCACCTAACAAAATATCACGGTTTACCCAGTAGTTAATGTTTGCTTCGGCACCGTATACACGTTGCTCGTCATCAACATTGGTGATTAGGAGCGTCTTCTTGTCATACTTGATTGAGTTATCCGAAACCGAGTAGTAACCCGCCGCTTGCAGTGCGACAGTATCCGTATCTAATCGGTAACCAATTTCATAGCTGTCCGTTTTGATGCCCGACATTTTTGAGTCAGATACATTAATGCTATTGTTCAACGCGTAGTGACCATTTGCATCCGCGGCATCGTAGCTACCTTGGCCGTAGTACTTTGCAGGATCAGCGAGTTCGAAACCTTGAGAGAAGTTCGCCCAAAGCTGAGATTCATCGTTAAGCTGATAAATGGTGCCCAAATTAAATAAGCTCACAGAGTAGTCAGTGCTGCCACCTGGTACCGCATCCGCTGATACACCATTACCCGATGCGATCTTCTTTTGTATACTATAGGCAACAAAATCATCAATCTTATTGTCCATGTATTGGTAGCGGTAGCCTGCTTGTACTGACCAATCTTGATTGATTTGGTAATCCCCCTGGACAAACATTGCGTAAGACGCCACATCAACATCTGGGTAACGCCCCACTTCGGCATAGGTTCGATTAATTAAGTTCCCAGAGCTGTTCGCAATGGTTGGATCGAACAGAGCCTGGTTACTTTCAAAACGGTCTAAGTACGCATCGACACCATAAACAAGTTTGAATGACTCCCAGCTTTTAGCTAACGCTAAGCGCCCAGCAAAAACTTCTGTTTTTTGTTGAGAGGCACTTTGGTAATAAGGAGTAAAGGTTTGGTCTTCACTACGGTAAGATAACTCGCCTATCAGTTGATGACCGAATACGCTGTCGTGAGCGTAGTTCGCACTTAAGAGAACTCGCTCTGTACCATGTTCACGGTCGGAATCGAACCCCTCTCGTACATCAACAAATTTATTGTTAACAATGTACAAACCGTATGGCGAATCTTGCTGGCTGTCATAGTATTGTGCGACAAGGTTTAACTTGCTGGCATCGGAGATTTGAATCTCGGTCGATCCCATAACATCGAGCGTTGAATTATACTGCAAGGAGCCCTGTGAAATGTCTGGGGTGACAATGTCGCCATTTGCGTCAAATGCACCTTGTGTCTCGGTGTACACAACCGAACCTCTAGCGGTAATTCGCTCATTACCACCCGAGATAGACTGAGCGAGTTTGTAATCAAAGTCATCGCTGCTATTAAAGCCTGTAGTGCCACTCACGTAGGATTCAAACGACAAGTCATCCGAGTACGCTTTCTTGGTGATAATGTTAATAACACCACCAGTAGCGCCTGCACCATAAATGGAGGTTGCACCAGATAGTACTTCAATTCGCTCGATGTTGAATGGGTCTATTGCGTCTAACTGACGACTAATCGGGCGAGAAGACTGTAACGAGACACCATCAATCATTACCAACATTGCTCTACCGCGAAGGTTCTGACCATAATTAGTTCGACCACCGGTGCCGACGTCTAAAGAAGGGATGGTTGCAGAAAGAATATCACCCAGTGTCTTGCCCGCACGATATTGCTGAGCAATCTCTTCTTGGCCAACAAACCAAACCGTTCCTGGAATATCGGAGATCGATTTCGGCATCACACTGCCTACAACAACCAATTGCTCATCGCTCGGAGTCGATGTTTGTTGAAGATCTTCTGCTGCTATTGAGCTAACTGCGTATCCACTGCTCATCGCAAGTACGATGAGATTGAAAGAAAACGTCCTTTTCATCATTGTATTTATCTTTTTGTTGTCAACAAGAGCATGCAATGATACTTATTCTCACTCTCAAATCGAGCACTGTTACACAAGTTAAATAAATGTTAATTAAGAACCTTCTTGCTCATAAGCTGTCGATTTTCCTCTAAACGAGGACAATCTGCACAAAGCTTTCTGCCTTCACACTTATAGACTAAACAACAACTTTTTCTTACTAACTTTAGCGGCTGATCAGATCCCGTCTCATGAAGTGAGCGGCTATTATCAACATCCAAACCCATTGCGCTTAGCCACAAGACCGCATGCTCCTGAAGTGTCGAGTTAGTCATTTGCGGAAAGCGCTGTTGGAGACGAATTAAACAAGCCATGATTCCGTCCGACATCAATTGATGGGTGAAGCCAGGACGAATGCGTGTCCATTGACTCATCTCTTGTTGATAGAAGTCGAACAGTTCTCGGATTTGACGCCCCGCCTCTTTTATCAACGCTTCTGGCTCGCCATGTATATGCGCTTCGTCGGCGAATCGGTACCCAGAAACAAAACAAGGTTTGAGGTGCTGCGCTATCTCGCGAATGTTTGGCAACGTGTGGTAACCGTAAATAGAGATGAATGCGACATAAACTGGCTGCCAACAAAGTAAATCCCACGTTCTTGTCAACCAATATGCTTTTCCCGCTTCCGGATGAGCCTCCGAGATTTGCTGGTAAAGGACTTGGATGATCGGGTTGATATCATTCTCTATATGGATAGCTTCTTGCCCTATCTCGCCGATATCACCGTGTAGGTAAGGTGTAATCTCACTCGAAGTTTGAAACAGTTGCGGGAAAAATTGCTCAGACATGGTGGCTTATTGTTGGTGTAGTCATTCTGACACCTTTATACCCAAGCCCCAATCGCAATGCAAACTATTATCCTTTGCGTTTTCATAACAAAGAAGCACTCTTAGGGTTAGTTATGACTGTATTTCCGAGTTCTGTGAAGCTGTAAGGTCTGGTTACGTATGCGATGAATAGCAACAAACTCTTAAACCTCTTCGCATTTAACGCTCACATGATCGCAAAAATACACAGCATAAAAACACCCTGATAAAACTGTGTTAACAGTTTCCCTGTGTAGCGTGAGTTATTGCCAATAATTGAATATTGCTGTTTCTTATCCAGCGGATTGTGAACAACATGAAGTATTTTCTTTCTGAATATCGAGACAATACAAAGAGGTAATTTGGCTATGTAGCCCTCTGTTTTGAATAAGGAAATCCACATGTTGTATCTTGAGTTTCTATTTTTGCTCGTGATGCTGTATATCGGCTCACGTTATGGTGGTATAGGCCTTGGGGTCGTATCCGGAATTGGCTTGGTGATTGAAGTATTCATCTTTAAGATGCCGCCAACCTCTCCTCCTGTCACCGTCATGTTGATCATTTTAGCGGTGGTAACATGTGCTTCCATTCTTGAAGCCGCTGGCGGTTTGAAATACATGCTGCAAGTTGCCGAGCGTGTGCTTCGTAAGAACCCAAAACGCGTCACCCTTATTGCTCCTTTTGTGACTTACTTTATGACTTTCTTGCTCGGTACAGGTCACGCGGTTTACTCCATTATGCCAATCATTGGCGACGTTGCATTGAAAAACGGCATTCGTCCAGAGCGTCCTATGGCTGCCGCTTCTGTCGCGTCTCAAATCGCAATCACGGCATCACCAATTTCAGCGGCCGTAGTTTACTACTTGGCGCAACTCTCTGATATTCAACACGAGATCACTCTGCTCTCAATTCTGCTCGTTACTGTACCTGCAACCTTATTCGGTACGTTGTTGATGTCACTTTACAGCCTAAAGCGTGGTAAAGAGCTAGACGACGATGAAGAATACCAAGAGCGTTTGAAAGATCCTGTGTGGCGCGAAAAGATCCTCAACACAACTGCTACGTCTCTTGATGAAGTACTACCAACAAGTGCTCGTAACTCTGTATTGCTGTTCATTGCTTCTATCTTGGTTATCGTCGTTATCGCGATGTGGCCAGACATTCGTACCATCGTAGATGGCTCGAAGCCAATCAGCATGGCAGTTGTGATTCAAATGATGATGCTCTGCTTCGGCGGTATCATTTTGCTTGCGACCAAAACTGACCCGCGTGACGTACCAAATGGCGTGGTGTTTAAGTCAGGTATGGTGGCGGCGATTGCTATCTTCGGTATTGCATGGATGTCAGATACCTACTTCCAGTACGCTATGCCTCAATTTAAATCCGGCATCGTAGAGATGGTAACCAACTACCCTTGGACATTCGCGATTGCGTTATTCATTGTGTCGGTTGTGGTGAACTCTCAAGCTGCAACGGCTCGCATGATGCTGCCTGTTGGTCTCGGCTTAGGTTTGGAACCTGCGCTGCTTATCGGCTTGATGCCAGCGGTATACGGCTACTTCTTTATTCCAAACTACCCTTCAGATATCGCGACTGTGAACTTCGATACCTCGGGCACAACTAAGATTGGTAAGTGGTACTTCAACCACTCATTCATGTCTGTGGGCTTAATCGGCGTGATTGGTGCGTGTTGCTTGGGTTACTTGCTAGGGCAAATGATCATTCCTTCGTAACTAGCCAAATCAAGGATAAATTAGAGGCGAGTCATTGTACGTTTCGTACAGCCTGAGTGACTCGCCTTTCTTTATTGCACTATTCACTACAGCAAGAAATCGTCATCAATCGCGACAAAATTGTCGGCACAATCAATCAGAGTTTGAGATGTAAGTTTAGGTACACCATAAACGGTCACCGTTTTATTGAAGCGCTGCTGAATTCTCTCTACTAGCAGACTAAAGTCTCCATCTCCCGAAACTAGAATCACTTCCTCAACTTCGGGAGCAATTTCAATTGCATCGAGAGTAATACCCACATCCCAATCGCCTTTCGAGCTGCCATCACGACGCTGGATGTAGGGTTTAAGCATCACCTCAAATCCAACACCACGAAGAATATGGTGGAACTGACGTTGCTTGGGATCATTGCTCGCGATGGCATAAGCACGAGCACTTACCACCTCTTTCCCTTGTGTGGCAACATACCAAAACTGGTTGTAATCAAAATTGCTTCGATACGCTTCGCGACAGGTGTAATACACATTCTGTACATCAACCAAAATGGCGATTTTTTGTTTGCTTTCCGAACTCATCTATTTCTACGCTCAATTTATTTGCTGCCTACCCTATGCCAGTTTTGGAAAAAGCACAATGAGCCAATTCCACTAAACTTAACGTATAAAAAGTTATTTGGGTTTCTAGGGGAACTGTCATGGGCGGAAAGTTACTAGTGATACTGCTTTCTTGTATCTTGTCATCGACAGCATTTGGTTATCCAGCGCACTCCAAATACTGGCCACATAGAAGTGTGCTCTACTTTGCGCCGGAAAATGATGAATACGTCAAACAATTCTTGCTAGAAACACTTATGAATGAGTGTGAGTTGGAAGACAGAGATGTCGTCACACTGGTCATTACAGAACAAGGTTATACTTTTCCTGCTTGGCTTAAAGAAGAGTTCGACCTAAAAATGCTAGCTCGTCTTTATGCGGTCGAAAAAGGTTCTCATACTGCTATTTTGCTTGGTAAAGATGGTCTAGAAAAGCACCGTTGGGGCGCAGAAACAGACTGGCCGTTTATCAACAACCTCATTGATCAAATGCCTATGCGTAAGCAAGAAATGCAGAGGCAACAAAGCCCCTGTAAAATATAGTCACTTCTGGGCAGTATTACTTTGCGAACCAATCCAATTTGTTGTGCAGCTGAGTAACGCTACCAACCACAATCAATGCTGGGCTCACAGCTTGCTCTGCCATGCTCGATAACTCGTTCAACTTTCCTTGGAACACGCGCTGCTCCGGGCGCGTACCGTTTTCAATAATGGCGCATGACATCTCAGGATCTAAGCCGTGAGTGATCAGCTTATCCATAATGTGGCCGCTTTGCTTCAAACCCATGTAGAACACAAGCGTGTTGTTGGATTGCGCCAGTGAATGCCACTCAATCTCACGACCATCTCTTTGTACGTGACCAGTGATGAATTGAACGCTTTGCGCATGGTCGCGGTGTGTTAATGGAATACCAGCATAAGCCGTTGCACCCGCTGCTGCTGTGATACCCGGAACCACTTCGTATTTGATACCAAATTCCGCTAGTTCTTCTAACTCTTCACCGCCACGGCCAAAGATAAATGAGTCACCGCCCTTCAGACGCACAACACGCTTACCTTCTTGTGCTTTCTGCACCAAGATTTGGTTGATTTGATCTTGAGGCACACAGTGAAAGTCTAATTTTTTACCTACGTAGATCATCTCTGCTGATGCATGAGCCAATTCTAGAATGTCTTTCGACACCAAACGGTCGTATACAACAACTTCAGCCGCTTGAATGGCTTTTAAGCCTTTTACTGTGAGCAAATCAGGATCACCTGGACCTGCACCAACAAGAGAAACAAAGCCGCTGTTTAAAGATGAGTGAGCAGTAGTCATATCAACGCCTATCGAAAAATTTAGATATAAAGAGTAACACTCGCGTTATGCACTTAGGGCTAAAACCACTCTAAGGAGTTATTACTTTTTATAGCTAAATCAATACAATACTTATCGAAAGTTAAATGAGTTGAACAGCCCTACCTACCATAGGTAGGGCCAGATAAAAGCGGTTTATTTTGCGATTGCAGGCTCTGTTTTTACTTCTTCTTCAACTACGTTGATAGAAGGCGCTGTTTTTGCGTGAGTTAGGTACAGTGGAATACAAGTCATTACGAGACCACCGACAATATTACCTAGAATGGTTGGAATAAGGTTGAAGTTCAACCAAGTCGCGATACCAAAATCCGCACCTAGAATCATACCTAGTGGGAATAGGAACATGTTTACTACGGTGTGTTCAAATACTAGCGCAAAGAAGATGAAGATTGGGAACCACATCATTGCTACGCGACCAGACACCGAACGTGCCGTCATGTTGCCGATAACGCCTAGACACACCATTAGGTTACAGAAGATGCCGCGTACGAAACATGTGATCCATCCGTCCATACCCATGTTTTCAAAACCAAGGCTACGCGCGGTAGAAACAGCGACAAATTTCTTCGCTACTGCGTTCAGTTCTAGAGAAAAGTTACCTGTTAGAGAGATAGCCACTAGGTAAGCAACGATCAGAGAACCGATAAGGTTACCCAAGCCTACAAGACCCCAACAACGGAAGATACGACCCCAAGTGATGCCCGGACGGTTCGCAAACTTAGCCAGAGGCGCTAGACCAAAAACACCGGTCACTAGGTCATACCCCATCACACTTAGAATTACGAAACCAACGGGGAAAACAAGTGCTCCTACAAGGCCGATACCCGTTTGTACAATCGCGGTAATAGCAACCACCACCGCAAGCGAAAGAATAACGCCAGCCATCGTACCGCGAAGGAGAAGATCTCGCGTGCTTGTATTGGTTTTCGCTTCACCAACATTGATCATGGTTTGCACGAATTCTGCAGGCTTAAAATCAGTAGACATGAATGTGTCCTTATCCAAAGTTGAAAGTTAAAAAGTTAAAGATTGAATAGAGAAAGGCTTCCCGTTGACACCTGAACGCTGTCTACAACACCTCGCTTCCCTGTTCCCCTGAGTTGATGCTTGGAAAGCCTTTGTCTATTAAATCTAGGTTTCAGTTCATTCCCTCCCCCTAAGAGGAGGGAATGAAAACCAAGCTTACGCAGAGATTTCTACTTCGCCGTTGGTTACGCGGGTTTTGTACGCTTTCACGCTAAAACGCTCGTCTTCCATGCACGCACCTGTTGTCAGGTTAAAGCGTTGCTTCTTAAGTGGGCTAGCCACCCAAAGCTCGCCTTGGTGCTCACAGATCAAACCGCGAGAAAGCACGTTTGATTGGAAGAACGGGTCTGTGTTGCTGATCGCCAGCACTTCTTCTGCTTGTGTTGGGCGGAATACCGCAACTTGCTGACCATCAACCAGTGCACAAACACCTGTGCCCGGTACGATGTCGCTGATTTGGCAAATCTTTTCAAATGACATAATCAACCTTCCCTTATGCTTCAGTGATCGCTACGTGTAGGATGTCGCCTTTCGCTTCAGGGTGCTTTTCCGTGAAGGTTGCTGGGCGGTGCTGTTCACGCTTTTGTACAAACACAACGTTGTCATCGCGCTTGTCAGAGTTGATGAAGTGCGCGAAACGAGTCAGTTGTGATTCGTCGTTGATGGTCGCAGTCCACTCACACTCGTACTCGTCTACAAGCTTCGCTACGTCTGCCTCTAGTTGAGAGTTGATACCAAGCTTGTCGTTAACAATCACTTCGCGTAGGTAGTCAACGCCACCTTCCATGTTTTCCATCCAAACTGATGTGCGTTGTAGTGGCGCAGCAGTACGGATGTAGAACATCATGAAGCGGTCGATGTACTTGATTAGTGTTTCTTTATCTAGGTCACTTGCAAGTAGGTCTGCGTGACGAGGTTTCATGCCGCCGTTACCACATACGTACATGTTCCAACCTGCGTCAGTCGCGATGATGCCAAGGTCTTTACCTTGTGCTTCCGCACACTCACGAGTACAACCAGAAACACCGAACTTCATCTTATGAGGGGTACGAATGCCTTTGTAACGGTTCTCGATGTAAGAACCCAGACCAACAGAGTCTTGAACGCCGTAACGACACCAAGTTGAGCCCACACATGTCTTCGCCATACGAAGTGCTTTTGCGTACGCTTGACCTGTTTCGAAACCAGCGTCGATAAGCTTGCGCCAGATCTCTGGAAGATCGTCTTTTTGAGCACCAAACAGACCAATACGTTGAGCACCGGTTACTTTGGTGTATAGGTTGTATTCAGCAGCAACGTTCGCTAGCGCACCCAGTGCTTGAGGTGTTACTTCACCACCCGCCATACGTGGGATAACAGAGTAAGTACCGTCTTTTTGGATGTTACCTAGGAAGTTATCGTTCGTGTCGTGAAGCTTAACCAGTTGTGGCTTAAGGATGTGCTCACCCCAGCAAGACGCCAAAATAGAGCCCACAAGTGGTTTACATACTTCACAGCCGTAACCTTTACCGTATCTCTCCAGAAGCTCATCAAACGTTTTGATCTCTTCAATACGGATTAAGTGGAATAGCTCTTGGCGTGAGTAAGCAAAGTGCTCACAAACGTCGTTCTTCACTTCGATACCAGATTTAGCAAGCTCTGCGTTTAGAACAGAAGTGACTAGAGGAATACAACCACCACAGCCTGTGCCAGCGCCAGTCACTGCTTTGATGTCGCCCAATGTGTGGTGACCATTAGCAACCGCTTGTGCGATCTTGCCTTTGGTTACATCGAAACATGAACAGATCACTGCGCTTTCTGGTAGAGCGTCTGCACCTAGTGCTGGTTTCTCAGCGCCTGCGTGTGCAGGAAGGATCAATGCGTCTGGGTGTTCTGGTAGGTCGATTTCGTTCAACATCAATTGAAGCAGATCGCCGTAGTCAGACGTATCACCCACGAGTACTGCACCTAGCAGCTTCTTGTTGTCTTCAGAAACGATAAGACGTTTGTAAACTTCTTGCTCTTCGTTTTGGTAAACGTAACTCTTACAACCTTCAGTGCGACCGTTCGCATCACCGATAGAACCTACTTTCACGCCCAACAATTTCAGCTTCGCAGACATATCAGCGCCTTCGAATTTGCTTTCTGTGTTACCTAGTAGGTGATCAACCGCAACGGTCGCCATCTTGTAACCCGGAGCAACAAGGCCGTAGAACATTTCATTCCAAGACGCACACTCACCAATCGCGTAGATGTTCTCATCAGAAGTCTGACAATGGTCGTTGATAGCAACACCGCCACGAGGGCCAAGTTCTAGCTCCATTTGGCGAGCCAGTTTGTCTTGTGGGCGAATACCCGCTGAAAATACAATGAAGTCTGTTTCTAACTCAGTGCCGTCAGCAAAACGCATAACGTTGCGAGCACTTTTACCTTCTGGCGCAATCTCAAGCGTATTTTTGCTAGTATGAACGTTCACGCCCATACGCTCGATCTTTTGACGAAGTTGGTTACCACCAGCAAGGTCAAGTTGCTCAGCCATCAGCTTTGGTGCGAACTCAACAACGTGTGTTTCTACACCCAGTGCTTTCAGTGCGCCTGCTGCTTCAAGACCTAGCAGACCACCACCGACAACAACGCCTGATTTGCTCTTCTTCGCACACGCTTCGATCGCTTTAAGATCTTCGATAGTACGGTAAACAAAACAGTCTTTGCTTTCGTGACCTTTGATAGGTGGAACAAATGGGAATGAGCCAGTAGCAAGAATCAGCTTGTCGTATTGAACTTCACGGCCAGTGCTTGAGTAAACAATGCGGTTTTCACGGTTGATGTTAATCGCGCGTTCGCCGATCAGCATGTTAATACCGTGTTTCTCGTAGAAGCCTTCTTTTACTAAAGAAAGTTCATCTGCAGTATGGTGAGAAAAGTAAGAGGAAAGGTGCACACGGTCGTATGCGACACGAGGTTCTTCACAGAAAACCGTAATGTCTATATTAGACATATCAGCTTTCTCGACTAAGTCTTCAATATAACGGTGCCCTACCATACCGTTACCGATGACTACTAGCTTCAACTTGCTCATTATAATTCCTAAGGGTTAGGTTCTTATCACTGAGCTCATTGTTAATTGTGAAAGAAAATTAATACATGATGTAAATCAATTACAATTTCAAACTACCCTAAAGGGGTAGATGAACGTATTTATCTGACTATTGCGAAATAAAAAGTAATTTATTAACGGATATTGGTAGTTTTAACAAACTGAGATAACCGAAGCCATGCTAGCAACGGACTATACCGTTTTGCTTTATGAAGTAAGGCTGACCATCGAAACCGAGCACACCTACGATAAATCCTGTTTTGCTTCTAAACGACGCACTCACTTGACTTCACCGTTTCAAGGTGATCAGAGAACAATATCTGAAGTGATTGAAAGATTTAGAAAAATCAAGCTTCACAACAAAAATTTTTTACTAGCTAAGTCGCACTATAAAGACTAAAATCGGGTTTAGTTCATATGGAATAGCGTCCATATGATTGATACCGTAATTGACATATAGAGTGCCGTCCCATTTTTGTGAGGCGGCCTTTTATTTGGGAGTCATAAAATGTCAGAAAACAATTCTATCTACATCTCAAGCTTAGATATGAACCGAATCACGGCCTTGTTGGATAAAATGCCAAACATCGCAGCGGAGCTTGTGGAATTAGAAGCAGAGCTCGACCGAGCAACAGTTCTTGAGCCAGAACAAATGCCAGATAACGTGGTCACGATGAACTCGACTGTAGAGTTTAAATTTTCAGGTGAAGATAGAACCATGACAAAGACACTGGTTTACCCTTCTGAACTGAAAAGCAGTGATGATATCTCTATTTTTGCGCCCGTAGGCAGCGCACTGATCGGTTTGTCTGTCGGCCAAAAACTTGAATGGCCAATGCCAAATAATCAAGTGAAGACAATTGAAATTGTCGATATCACATACCAACCTGAGCGTTGTGGTGCACTAAACCGCTAGCCCTCAGTAGTCCCGGTGCAAAGGCCTCCATTTAAGACTTTGCACCAGGAGAGCCCCTCGCTTACCCCCTATTTCCTTCTTTGTTTTCCAAGCATTTACTTTGCTGCTCTTAAGTAACATCACCGATTCTTTATTATTTACCGCATATTCAATATTTATATCTCCAAGCTCAATCATAGAAATTGCAAAGTATTTTTCGTATATTGTCGCTCCGAAAACGACGTAAATTATGCGCAAAATGGAAGAATATCTAACTCGAATTGCCTGCTTAGAAAAAGAAAATGAAGAGCTGAAGCGGAAGAATGCGCGACTACAAGAAAAGTTGAATGCTGCACTCGACAGTAATGGACTGTGTTTGTGGGAGCAGCATATTCCTTCAGGTACTTTGACGATATTCAATATGCAGTGGGGCAAAATGCTAGGTTATCAGCCCCATGAGTTAACCGCGACGGTTGAAACGTGGAAAAACAATCTCCACCCTGAAGATTATGATCTTGCGGTGGGTGCATTTGAAGATCACCTAGCTGGCAAAACCGACCTTTATGAGGTAGTTCATCGCATGATTCATAAAGACGGCAGTGATAGTTGGGTCTACGATCGAGGGCGCATCGTCGAGTATGGTTCTGATGGCGAACCACTACGGATGATGGGTACTCATATCGATATTACAAAAGAAAAGCGTTATGAGCAGCAACTGGCCAAGTTGGCTTCGAGTGATCCATTGACTGGATTGTTAAATAGAAAAGCAATTGAGGAAAACTTTAATCATCAACCTCAAACCGAACCGTCTCAGCAGTCTGCTTTAGTGTTTGTTGATATAGATAATTTTAAAGCAGTTAACGACCAGCTAGGCCATCATACTGGCGACACCCTCCTCATCAATATCGCCAATAGCTTAACAGAGCTTGCGTCAAGCAAGTCTCAAGTTGGACGCATAGGAGGCGATGAATTTGTTATCTTAAACTGGCATTCAAGTCGAGAGGAAATATCCCAACTTTGCAATCAACTCTTAGATTCAATCATTCCAGCGATAAATCAAGACTTACATAAAGTAACGATAGGAATGAGTATCGGTGTTTGTCTCTTTAACAAAGGAAAGCAACCGTTTAATGAAGTGTATCAAAAAGCCGATCACGCAATGTATGAGATAAAGAAAAATGGCAAAAATGGAGTACAATTTTTCAACTTAAAAAGTTGATATCTCTCCATAAATCATCATGTTATGAAATCAGTCATTTGCTACAACTTGAACTAACTAAAGATAAATTCTTTATATCTAAGCCAGTTACCGAAATTACCCCTAGGTACTCATAAATTTGGTACGATACAAATAAATCCCCTCCTCTCCTAGCATCAACCCAATAAGCAACTACACTCATTTAACTGATAGATTAATTACTACTATTATGAAGGGAGTTGTTTTTGATGGATACAAAACAGATTTCTACAGTTATCATAATTTTAGTTCTTTCTGCATTAGTAGTTGCTTATTTAAAGTTAACAACGGTATCAAATGCTATCCACAAACCTACAACAATCGGTATATCTAAGACGCCTCTGTCAGCCCCTTTTATCATTGCAGAGCACATAGGTGCGTTTGAAGAAAACGATTTAAACGTCGAACTTATCATGTGCTTTGGAGGGGTCGAATGTTTAAACCTACTTCTAGAAAACCATGTTAATTACGCCACTTTTTCTGAAAGCGTACTGATGTTTAAAAGCTTTGAATACAAAGATTTAGCATTAATCACTTCTTTTGCATCTTCTACGAATGATATTAAGCTGCTAACTAAAAAGCGGTCTGGCATAGAAAGTATAGATAAATTACCAGGAAAAAAGGTTGGTGTAATAAAAAAGAGCGCTAGCGAATATTACTTAGACTTGTTGCTACAGGTAAATGACATTGATTTAGAAAAAGTAGAAAAATATCATCAACAACGCAGGTTATTATAAATCATTTAATGCAAGGAAACGTCGATGCAATATCTACTTGGGAGCCATACGGATTTATGGCCAAGAATAGAATAAATGAAGAAGTAAAGAACATAGGAATTATTGGCGTGTATAAACTTTACTTTTTGCTTGTATCAAAAGAAATACACATTGAAAAATCAGATCAAGAAGTAATGAAAATAATAAAGTCACTTCATCACTCAATTAACTGGATGGATAAAAACCCTCATTTAACAATGAAAATACTATCACAAAAACTTAACATAACAGTTGAAGAAATATCTTGGAGTTGGGATGATTATAACTTTCGATTAAATTTAACGAATTCTTTATTATTTACATTACAATCAGAAGCTAATTGGGCATTAAAACAAAACTATGTAGAAGGACAGATTCCAAATTACAGAAAAATATTTAAAGAAAACTATATCAATTCATATTTTGATGGTCTAGATTAAAATGCATCGTTCGTTAAACCACTATTTAGCATCACTATTCAGTCTAAGCGTAATACTATGTATCAGCGTTATAGTATACATAAGCTTCATAAAAATAGAAGATTATAAAGCCAAGAAACAATTAAACCAAATAATGGACATACAAATATCATTAGAGTCATTAAGTAGTTATCTTTGGGCTTACACTCAAAATAGAGGAAAAAACAATTTCACACAATTCATGATTTCTCATAACAAATTAAACGAATTATTATCTCAAAATGAAGATGTTTTATACCTTACTAAAGACCTAAAAAAAATGAATCTCGAACTGTATTTTTTAGTTCAATACGAAAATAATCATTTACTAGACAAAGATCGCCATTATGATTCAGTCGTAAATTATAATAAATCAAATCCTGTCATACAATCCAGAATAAACATTGTATCCCAGGATATGAATAATGAAATAATATATATTTATAAAAAAATACTTAATAATAAGTCTACAAAACTACAAAATTTAAATTATTACACTCAAGCAGGTATTATTTTTATCTCTCTGGTTGTTATGCTATTATGCTTTTATATAAAAATAAAGTTCAAGAGAAGCTTTCAAAGGTTTATAAATGGAATAAAACAATTAAGCAGGTCAAATTTTGACTATAAAATCCCTTCAGAAAATCAATTCACGGAATTTGAAAATCTGTCTTGTTACTTCAATAAAATGGCGGCATTGTTAAACCACACAACAATATCAAAATCAAAACTTAAAGAAGAAGTAGAGAATCAAACTTCAGTTCTAAATCGTCAAAAAGAAAGTTTGGTATTTTTGTCTGAGCACGACTCCTTAACTAATATCTACAATCGTCGAGCAATAGAAAAACATTTGATCCAGCTTACGCGTAATTTCAGAGGCAGTGAGAATAGGTTTAGTTTGTTTTTTATAGATTTAAATTTATTTAAGGATATTAACGATAGCCATGGCCATGAGGCAGGTGATGCAGTGTTAAAATCTGTAGCTAGTAGATTATCAAGTATTATCGACGAATCAGACATGGTAGGCCGCTTTGGTGGAGATGAATTTATTATTATTCATCGTTCACACACAACAGGTACGTCTCTGTCTGCATGTGCACTACGCTATATCCAAGAAATAGAAAAAGTAATTCATTTTAAAGGTAAAGAGTTATGCGTCGGAGCTAGCATTGGTATTGCACTCTATCCTGAGCATGGGTCGAATGTACATGAATTATTAACAGCGGCAGACAAGTCTATGTATCAGTCAAAACGTTCTAAAGCTAGCTCGTTCACTATTGTCGACAACAGCAGTTCGCTGTTAAAGAGGCCTATGTTTTAATCTAAAGTAGCTGTGGAAACGTTCTACATGCGAATATTCAACGATATCGACCACTGTGGCCACTTACAGTAATAAAGCCGCTTTTATCACATAGCAAAAGCTAAACTCGTAAGCTAAACGCTCTCCAAGCATTGAAGAAAAATAATCCATTGTGAATGGTTAATCCTCCCCTTTTAAACGTCAACTTTCACCACCATATGATAGTTAAGATTCATTAACAGGCTATAACTATCCTATGTCTTTTCCTCGTTTATCTGTTCTGGATTTGGCACCCGTTTCCGACGGAACAAACTTCACCGGACAGAAAATTGAGAAACTTGTGGAACGCACTGGGGCAGATGAAATTATGGTAAACACGATGGTGTTTGAACAATCTGAGAAGTTGAGATCCTACAGGTTACTATCGGAACTCATGGACAAGTAAAAGAATGGAGGCGCCTCCCGGAGTCGAACCGAGGTCCACGGATTTGCAATCCGCTGCATAGCCACTCTGCCAAGGCGCCTTTCTGATTTTTTATCTCTGTCACCAAAGATTTTGATGGTGCCCCGGGCCGGACTTGAACCGGCACAGCGCGAACGCCGAGGGATTTTAAATCCCTTGTGTCTACCAATTCCACCACCAGGGCAACGCAATCATGCGATGGGTTAGACACCATCTATCTCGCGACCTTTGCCGTGAGAACGAGGCGTACTTTAACGGATAATAATTTTAGGTCAACAAAAAATATTCTATTTATCAACTGACTGGAGATAAATCCACCTATTTGTATAAATTAATACCAGAAATGTCGATTCCTATCCCCTTTTTGTACTAGCAATTCGTTGCCTGAAAACATATCGTAAACGCATACTTCTGCTAGTTTATAAATCAGACATTTACAATAAGTAAAATATTCTTTATTCGCTAACTTTTAACCTCAATAAATACAACTCATTTTATATCAACCTATTGCAAACAAATGGGCTCATTTCTTTTAACTAAACTCATACTATTTCTCCTACTCTCCATTAATAATCAACTTTTTTTACTACTATGCCAAAGTCTGTGCTTTCTATAGTTTGAATTGTTAAACAACGAATGCAATTGAACAGATAGGGGCGAGTAAATGACTAAAATATTTTTTACTCTTCGTAGATTCGTGATAACGCTAACGGTTATGAGCCTATCGATCCCTTTCTATGTCCGTGCGAACACCTTGACCATGGGGTTAGCAGGTCAAATTAAAGATCGTTGTGAGATTACTTTTTTATCAGGCAATGTGATGACCTTTTCTGAGCAGAAGACGCAATCATTGCCCTTCTCACTATATTGCAATCGCCCTTTGGGGATCACCATCAATTCTCAATATGGTGGCCTTAAATATGAACATCAGGGCGTTGAATTAATTGAAAATTACGAATTATCGTTGCAAGTCGATGAGCTTCGATTAAATGAAAGTCGACTTAGTAGACAATTGCTTTCGCCCGCAATGATAGACAGCTCTGGTGTTATTCCTTTTACTCAACGAGGAGTACTTAGGGTAACGCTCGAAAATAACTTGCTTTATGCGGGTTATTATCATGACGTTATTGAAATTGAAGTATACCCTTCAATTCATAGCGTAACAAAGTAGGAACTCTGCAAATAACTGCAGAGCAATATACGCTCAGCCGTAATTGAGCCAACAATCAAAAGTGAAAGGAATTTCTTATGAAAAAGCTAACACTCTGTGCAGCTGCTGTAACCGCTATTTTTGGTGCTAACGCTTACGCCGCTCCAGGTGACGTTCAGTTAGTTGGTTATGTATCACCTGTTTGTGAAGTGACTGGCCTTGCCACACAGTTAATTGACTTTGGTAACGTCTCAACAATTCAAAGCGTTAGTGTAGGTGGTCTGGAATTGAAATGTAATGATGCAGATGGTGCGACCGTTACCATGACCAGTGCGGAAGGTGGTTTGGAGTCGGATGATAATGAAGACTTTGCTCTAAAATATGACGCAACATTTAACCCTGCTGGCGGTTTAGCATCCTTTACATTGAACGCACCGGGTGGCCCTGGTCTAAACGATGTTTCAGCTTCTCAATCTTATGGTGGTTCAGGCAATTTGGCTACTGGTGTAGGTGCATCAATTGACATTGTTACTACCGAGACATCTCCTTGGGCTGGTGGCTACTCTGACACATTAACTGTGAATATCACCTCAAACTAAACGTACAGAATGAGGGGGCGTATTTCGCCTCCTCCTTTATTGTCATGTAAGATTTTTTTGATGGAGCTCACTGCTATGATTCGTTGGTTCACATTTTTCTTTTTGTCGTTTACGTGTATGTTCGCACATGCTTTTAAAGTAGAACCGATGTCTGCCGAGATGGCACCATTAGGGAAACGTGCTCAAATGACGATGCGGGTGGAGAATACCTCTACTGTGCCATTGACGGTAGAACTACAACCCTATTTCATGACCATGGATGAATATGGTAACGAGACCATTGTGCCTGCGGATGAAGAATTATTGGTCATACCCGTCACTGCCATTATAGAACCAGGCCGGGCACAATCAGTTATGATTCGTTACTTAGGCGATCCATCCATCACTGAATCTAAAGCGTATCGGGTTGCGGTTAAACAAGTTAAAGTGGAACGAGCCAGCAGCAATCAAGGCCAAGTGAGTTTACTTCTTCGATTCAACACGCTCATCAATGTTCGTCCGCAAAACACCTCGCCCCAGTTTTCCGTCACAAGTATAAAACAAAACGACAAAGACAATTGGGTTCTAGATGTGCTGAATAGCGGCAACAGTTACGGACGATTAACCAACACGACGTGGAAAGTATCCGATGGCACTCAATCTACTTATTTAAAAGGAAATGAAATTTCACAACGTATCTCAGGGACGTTAGTATTGCCCCACTCCAAACGTTCTTTTGAAATGTTGCCACTCGAGAACTTCAACATTCGTACACTATCAATTGATATTGAACAGGAGGAGTAACGATGCAATGGCGTTTATTAGCCGGAGTGATAGTGTGCTTTATATATACTCAAGCGTTTGGAATTACACTCTCCCCCACGGTCATTGAGCTAAATACGGATCATCAACTAACTTCGCAGTTGGTAGTTTCCAACAACTCAACCAAAACGCTCGCACTTGAAGCCAACGTTCGACGTTTGACATTTGCGCCTAATGGTACGTTTGAAACGTCTACGTCTAGCTCACCAAATGAAGACATTTTGGTGTTTCCGCCCGCAGCAATGCTCGCGCCCGGAAAGCGTCAAACATTTAGAATACAATGGCTAAGTAAAGTGCCTCTCGAAATGTCGCAAAGTTACTTTATCCGCTTTAGCACCGCCGATATAAATCGAAGCAGTACTCAAGTTGAAAAGGTGAATGGTTTGTCTACTGGGATTAATCTACAGATCCACTACAATGCACTGTTACACGTTCACTCGTCTTCTCTTCAACCGGACATAAAGTTACATATTGGTGAACATGGTAGTTTAACGCTCACTAACACCGGGAATCGATTTACCTTCACTTCATTACTCAGGTTCGACAACCTTCCTGATGATATTAATCAGACCGTGCATAAGGCGCTGGGTGAGCAGTTTGTTCCGCCTCATTCTACTATTACTGTACATTCTTCTTCGATTCAATTACCCGTTGGCATATATCATGGTTATGAAAACTGACATTTTTAAGATCATGCGCACGTTGGTTACGCCCACTTTCATGTGCTGCTTGGTTCTATTCATAATAAATTCTGCTGCCCACAGCCAAGAAATGGTGCTTAATCCAACTGGCCGAGATATTAAACTCACCTCTTTACTAAGGGTCAGTGATACTATATTAGGTGAAGCAGACATCACCATTACGGCAGACAACCAAATTTTATTACCCAAAGAGGACACCCTGTCTCTCCTAACGTCAGTTGTGACACAAGAGGTAATAAATGCGCTTAAAGAATCCAGTGGTGATGACATATTGTCTCAACAGCACTTCGCACAAACAGGGGTAAGTTTAACCTTTGATTTTGCTTCATTAGAATGTGTCTTGACAATCCCACCACAGTCCAGCCTGACACAGAATTTATCTATGAGCGAAGCGGGAAATTTATATAATTATGCGAAGCCAAGCCTTTTGAGTGGCTATGTGAATGTGTCGCTTTCCGCCAATGAAAGTCAATTTGTCGACGAAGACTCTGCTCGAGAAAGCCTATATCGCAGTCGATTCGACTCAGCATTCAATCTAAGCATGCTTAATTTTGAATATGAATCCTTTATAGAAAATGGTTCTCTAACCGGTTCAAGCTACATTAGAGAAGGCACACGCCTTAATATCGATTACCCCCAACAAGGTACTCGAGTAGTAATAGGCGATATGTACAACAGTGGTCAAGCTTTTCAAGATGGAACAGACATTTTGGGAGTTGGCGTGACGCGTGACTTCACTCTTATACCCACCAAAAATGTACGCCCTCGTGCAAGTCAATCATTCACACTCCAGCGCACGTCTAATGTCGATGTGTATATCGATGGCATCCCTGTACAAAGATTAACCCTTGGTGCGGGCAGTTATAATCTCAGTGATATTCCACTAGCACAAGGAAACAATGATATTGAGCTCGTTATTACTGATCGTTCAGGAAATGAAGAACGCATTGAATTTTCGATTGCGACCGGTAATGATTTATTAAACAGTGGCGAATTCGAATACAGTATCATGTATGGCGTTCCATCAGAAATCCAAAATAAACAATTAGAATACCTCACGGATGAACGTATTTTTCACGGTTATCTCGATGTTGGTGTCTCACCTTGGTTAACCTTAGGAGTTAATTCTCAAGTGCGTGAAAACCTATACCAATATGGTGCTAGCGCACTTTTCGCTTCTAAACTAGGCATTACTGAATTAAACGCTTCACACAGTGATCATCCGATTTATGGTCGCGGTGACGCTTATAAAGTAGCATTCGATGCCGAATTTTCTAAATCAAACTCACTAGAGCCACAGTTAAGCCTCAGTTATGAATATTTAAGCAATAGCTTCAGTGGAATATCGGCATATGAAGCATCAAGCAGTGATATTAATTTAACGACTCATTATGCTAGTGCTTTTGGATCCATCTATCTTTCACGTTCATTACGCGCGGCTGTTACTCTAAATTATCGAGCTGGCGTTGATAAAAAAAACGACTATTGGATTGTAAGCCCCAGCCTATCTGCAAGATTATTCGATACACCCGCCACGTGGAGCGCTCGTGTTAATTATAAGAATAACGAGAGGGGGAGCGATGACATTAGCACGACTCTCACCTTAAGTTGGCCACTCAGCAAACAAACACGTGTCGTTGGTCGTTATTCAACAGAACTCAATGAAAGTGCCTTAGATTATAGTTATCAAAATAATATTGGAAGCACTGGCGGCGTTTCTGCATTTGCCAGTGCCATTAATAACAAAGAGACTGACGCGGATGTTAATCTTGGGGTTAACTATACGGCAAACCGCTATGAATTAAGCGCGAGTCACACCTCTCGCCTTGAGAGCATCAGTGATAATACGAGAAATCATAGCACCGATCTTAAGCTTAGTAGTGCGGTGGCATTTGCAGGGTCATCAGTGACAATAGGAAGACCCGTTAGAGAAGCGTTTGCCATCATTAATAAACATGAAAGCCTTGCAGAGAACGACATTGCCATCGACCCTACCCGAGACGGTAAGCAAGCACGCGTCTATCTCTATGAAGACTCTTCTGCGTTGGTTCCTGACCTTGTGGCCTATAGCAGCCAAGTGATCGGATACGACGTGGAAAACTTACCACCCGGTTACGATCTCGGAGAAGGCGCTTTTTGGGTTAAACCTGGCTATAAAAAAGGATTCCAACTGCAAATTGGTTCTGATGCGGTATTAACCGTCATTGGTAAACTGTTCGATCGTCAAAGTAACAGCCCTATTTCACTTGTTGCGGGCTTTGCGCAGTACCTTGGTAAAACACAGCAACAACCAATTGAATTCTTTACAAACCGTAGTGGTGTTTTTGCGATTTCTGGATTAAAACCGGGGCAATACAAACTCGTTCTTGACACTAAAGAACAAGAGTCAGTAGTTATTAATCTTAGTGAACGAAGTGACACCTTGATCAGATTAGGAGAGTTATATGTCGATTAAACAACTAAAGCGGAGCGCGTTGTTCTTGCTACCATTGGCTAATATACCTTCTGTTTGGGCTTGTGAAGCTAACTCTCTGTCTATCCAACCAGTATCAACACAAGCAAAATACGATGTCTTCAATAACAGCAGTTTTGCAACAACCAATACCTATCGTGTGAGTGCAAATATTATTGGTGAGGGCTGCAAACTGAACTTAGTTTTACAGCTTGACGATACAAGTAAATCATTGAAAAGTAGCCGTCAAGATTCGCTCTTTTTCGAGTGGAGTGGGCAATCAGGTAACACAATAGCTAATCAATGGCGCTTTACTTTGACCGAGAACCAACCTGCTGCAACCGTACAAATGCGCTTTCCCGCTAAACAATGGTTAACGTCAGGGATCTATCGAGGCGTATTAGAAGTTGCTACGTCATATGCACAAATAGACGGCAAAATAGAAATAAGTCCTACTTTGCTTCCTGTCACTGTGGATGTACCACCAGCAGCGAAAATTCATTTTTACGGATTATCACAACCACATTATGACCTTGACTTAGGAACGTTACACTCAAACAAAGTAATCAATTCATCGCCTAACCTATGGGTTCAAAGTAACTCTGCCTATGCGGTTGTTTTGGAGTCATCAAATCATGGTGCATTACGCCACGAATCACATGAACCCAAGTGGGATATTCCCTATCAAATTATCTTCGACAACGACTACGTCAATCTTACACAATTTAGTGTACGTATCCCACGTCACGCTGCTACGACTGGTCAACCTATTCCTCTGATCTTTGTTATTGGTAACGCAGAAGAAAAACCTGGAGGTCAATACGAAGACACATTGCAGATATCAATCGAACCTAATTTATCCCAACAGCCATAAAGCGATACATATATCAAAATATGAATACCACATTGGCAAACTTCCGCGTTGTTACCTAGAATTGACTAATCTATAAGTGAGCACAATAAAAAACGGAAATTATAACTATGAGTTATGTAGAACAAGAACATAATTGTAATCGGGCTATAAAGCATATACTTTTGATAGGCGATGACGGGATTAGCAACCAATTTATAATACAAGAAATAAACAAAAGTGGCTATTTTTCTTTTGAAAGAAAATGCTTACAAGAAATTAATAAATCTACTAAGACCATCAGCTCTGATCTCGTTCTTATTAGTTATCTAACCTTAGAAAAGGTTATCGATATCCAAGTAACGTTATCACAGGTATTATCCAATAAATGGATAATTTATGATTTTCCTAAAGAAATTGGAGAAATGATAGTAGCAGAAACACAATTAATGTATCTCATAGATTTGAAAGGGATTATCTACCAGGATGCACCTATAGAGCACTTTACGCGTTGTTTAAAAAGCGTAATTGATGGTGATCTGTGGCTGCCAAGAAAAGTAATGACAGAGATGATAACCGACATTCGTCCTTATGCACTACAGCTGCAAGCGAAACAGACTCATTTAACCAAGAGAGAGATTCAAATATTTAAACTTGTCATCAAAGGCGCATCCAATCGTGAGATATCTGAAGATTTATTTATCGCTGAATGTACCGTTAAAACACATGTTTACAACATATATAAAAAATTAAAAGTAAATAACCGTAAGGAAGCCATTCAAAAGGCAAGCTTTATTTATGATAAAATTTTATTTACCCAGTATCATCACTAACCTTTTCATTGCTTGCAAACTAAATTCACGGTGAAAACATCTAATTCATCTATCAGTTCTTTGATAGTAACTATTCACCCGCGAGCTGGCTTTGTTGCTTAAATCGATGGAACTAAATCAAGAAGCTACGATCTGATCGGCTACACCCATTAATCATCGTAGCCTCATGCCTAAACCTCGTTACAAAACAACTAACTGGACGCAGTACAACAAAGCCTTAATAAACCGTGGTTCTCTGACCTTTTGGATTGATGAGGAAGCGATAGCCGAGTGGAAGCAAAACAAACAAGGCAAGCGCGGCAGACCTCGCCAATTCAGCGACTTAGCCATTACTACT